>NZ_JBIFFU010000082.1:0-1154 GCF_043557315.1 Sulfitobacter sp. 1A12779 | reverse complement strand
GCAAACGTCGGATCTGGGTACTACCGCCGCTGGCGCGGTACACCATCGTCGCAGACGGGCGCCCAACGGGGGAAAGAACGGGCGCGGTGTACGCCCGTTCTGGTATTAACGTTATCGCAAGGCGGTGCTCGCGATCCGCACTGACCGTTTAGTGAGTAACGGAGACTTCGCGGAACATGCCGGATTCGTAATGACCGGGGATCAGGCAAGCAGCTTCGAACGTGCCGTTATTTGCAAATGTCCAGATGATTTCGGCATCTTCGCCGGGCGCGAGCCGGATGCGGTTGGGCTCATTATGACCCATATTCATACCGCTCATATCCGCCATTTCGTTCTTGTGCGCGGCGTTCTTCTTTTGCGAGTCGAGAATGAACTCATGGTCCAACTCGCCCTCGTTGCGGACGACGAAACGGACGGTCTCGCCTTCTTTGAAATCCAGATCGCCGCCCTTGAACAGCATTTCGCCGTCGTCTGTTTCGACCATGTCGATCTCGACCGTGCGGTCCACCGCAGCGGCATCGCCGGGCATGCCGATCTTCATTTCTCCATGGGTGTCGCCGGACTTGTTTCCGTGAGCCGCTTCGCCGGCAAACCCCGGTGCCGCAAAGGAGGAAGCCAGTGCGATTGTCAGCAGTAGATGTTTCATCTGTTTAGTCCTTGGTTGCTTTTGGGTTCAGGTATTGGCCGGAGGACTCATCAGCCCTCCGGATTGCTCCCGCAGGAACAAATCTCAGAATTGAAGGCGTGTACCCATCACGACCGAGAACTCATCTGTATCCCCACCGGCCGCGCGGGTGATGTCCCGCGTGTCGCCGAACGAGGTCTCGTAGTTGACGCCGATATAGGGTGAGACCGCACGGTCGATGAGGTCGTAACTCAGCCGCGCACCGATCTCCATGACTGCGCCACCCGCACCCCGCCCCCGGGCGATGTCATCCTTCAGCGGCATATCGATCTCGATGTTCGGGGTCAGGATCAGACGGTTGGTAAGGAGCAGTTCGTATTCCGCCTCGAAACTGAAGAACGAATAGTCGGAGAGGTAGAGATCGGCGTCGATCTCGAACCACTGCGGCGCGAGCCCTTTTACCCCCACGACAGCCGCGTAGCGTTCCGGAACGCCCTCGGGTGTGCTGGCATAGGCTCCGACCACGCCG
>NZ_JBIFFU010000023.1:0-35844 GCF_043557315.1 Sulfitobacter sp. 1A12779 | reverse complement strand
GCCTGGAACGGAGAAGATACCTACATTCAGAAAACCGGCATCGTGCAGGATTTCGGCGTGTTTGATACGCCGGACGCCTTCTATTTTTCCCATGAGCAATCCTTTGGATGGCTGCGTGGTGCCCTTTACCGTCATATCATACGCCACTGGATGAATGCGCGCGTTCGTGGTTTCCGCAGCGACCGCCTCAAGACTGACCGACGCGCGACACACGCGCATGAGGAGCCTGCCAATGCTACATGACCACGGGCACGCGCATATCGATCCGGATTCTGGCGATCGGCGGGTTGCCATCGCGATCTGGGCGAACGGGCTTCTTACCGTTGCGCAAATCGTCGGGGGCATATTGTCGGGCAGCCTGGCACTGATCGCCGATGCGCTGCACAACTTTTCCGATATGGCTTCGCTTGTCATTGCCTTCGCCGCACGCAAGATCGCGCGCCGCCCAGCCGATGAGCGCATGACCTTCGGCTATGGTCGGGTCGAAATCGTCGCAGCCCTGGTTAACTACACCACCCTGATTTTGATCGGCTTCTAACTGATCTACGAAGGTGGCATGCGCATGATTGATCCACCCGAAGTCATGGGTTGGACCGTCGTCATTCTCGGTGGAATTGCGCTTGTGGTCGACACGCTGACCGCAATGCTGACCTATTCGATGCAGAAGGGCAGCGTGAACATCCGCGCGCTTTTCCTGCATAACCTGTCGGACGCGCTTGCTTCGGTCGCGGTTATCGTCGCTGGGTCGCTGATCATCCTTTACGACATGCGTTGGGTCGATCCTGCCATCACCATCGGCATCGCCATCTACATCCTGTATCTGTCTTTCACTGAAATAGGCGGCCCAATCCGAACCCTGATGCTCGGGAGCCCGCCGGACATCGACAACGAGGCCGTCGTCGAAGCGATGCGGAAAGTCGAAGGCGTCGCCGACGTCCACCACGTCCATCTCTGGCAAATGCAAGAGCACGAGGCTGCGCTCGACTGCCATGTCGTCGTGGCAGCCGAGGGGTGGTCGAAGATTGAAGAGATCAAGAGCGCGATCAAGAAGCGGCTGAAGGGAGAATTCGGCATCAGCCATTCCAGCCTCGAATTCGAGCACGAGGATCGCGCTCATCAGAACGCCGATCTCTATGGTCACGGTAATTCGAGAGATGGGGAGGAAACTCATACTCACGAAAAAAGCTGACCGAGCATGAGGATATCATTTCCTCATTTGCGACGGCAAGTTGACGTCGACCAACGTCAAGTGGACTGATGAACCTTTGCATGAGCAACTGGCTGCGAAGGGCAGTAGGGAAGGTCTGAGGCGGATACACTACAGGGGTATCACGTCCAAGTTACAGAATGTCACTTGACCTCCCCTTGCTGGAAGGTTGTAGCAGTAACTGTATGACCTGCGTTTTTCGCCTTGTTTTGATTCTCATGCTGACCTTCGGTGCAGTGACTGCGCCGGATATGTCGTCGGCCAGTATGTCAATCACGGCTATGGCGCAGATGGAACCCACCGAAAGCGCGGATGGCCGTTGCGGCGGGTGCGATCCCACCGGATTTGCTGAGGGCACTGCCTGTGAAGGTGGGTGTCCTGTTCCTTGCGCCTCCAGCGGTACTTCTGGCCTCCTTGCCAAGATGCCGTCAGCGCGGCTCACGAGGCCTTTTGGTACTGCCGTCCGGGGTGCCGAACCTCTGATCTCACTCGGCACGAATCCGTCGCTTGATCCATTCCCTCCCAAACTGCCTGTCTGAATCGTCATCGTCTCGCCCGGCGCTACGAGGGTCGTGTCGCGAAGGTGGGTTCGCGCACCATTCTGATCGGTTTCCCAGAAATGGTGGCCATGCAGGTGGATACCGTGCGGAAAAGCAGTGTCGTTCACCATCCGCACCTGCACTGCTTCATCACGTCTTGCCGAAATCAGCGGTTTGTTCGGCAGACCGCTCACGTCGTTGAAGGCCCAGCCCCCGAACCCGCCGTGCGCGCCGTCCCCGGCACCGCCTTGCATGAAGAGATCTGCCGTTTGCGTGATCTCTCCGGGCGCGGGCACGAGGTTCGCGGGGAGGGGAGCTATCGGCGCAGACCGGATTTGTCGCTGACCGTTCAACATAATGCCCCCCAGTTCCTCGCCACCCGAAGGCACGGTTTCTCTTAGGATCACATCACCCGTCACATCTGCGATGATGTCGATGCGCTGCGCCGGTGCGAGTTTTAGATTGCCCAGCGAAACCAGCTCGGGCAGCGGCATCCCGTCATAGGCCACACAAAAGCCCGTCAGCCCGTCGATACGTATCTCGAAAATGCGATCCGGTGTCGGATTGATCAGACGCAACCGGATGTGATCCCCCAGCCGCGCCTGCTCAGACGACAGGAAGGTGGTCATCAAGTTCCCCAGCCTACCTGCTGTTATGAAATCAGCGCGGTCGAATTCCATGTCGAACTGGCCGGTGTCATCAAGCCGAATGTCGAAGAGGATGGCCGTGATGTCCTGATCCACGTCTGGCGGGGCAGGTTCTTCGACGATCAGGGGCCGAACAGTCCGCGGGCGACCTGTTCGTAGGAAAGGTAGTGGGAGTGATACCAGTAGGTTCCGGCATCGGGAACCGGAAACCGGAAACCGGTACTCGTAACCCTCATTCGGGATGATGACATCCTGTGTCAGCACGTTTACGCCGTCCATCGCGTTGGGCAACCGAATGCCATGCCAGTGTACGAGGGTCCCGTCCTCCAGCCCGTTTTCCACCCGCGCCCGCAGAATATCGTTCTGGCGCTGTCTGATTTCGGGGCCGGGACAGGTGCCATTGAATCCAAGCATTGCAATGTCCCGCGACCCGATCCGGGTGAAGGCCGGGCGTCAGGGTGACAGGCACCGAAGCCGCACTCAGGGGCAGGGGGAGCGTGGCTGCGCCAAGCGCAACCATCATCTGAAGACGCTTAAGCATGGGTTTCCGTGTATTCCGTTTCTGGGGCCTGCAACCCACATCCCCCACCGTTGCGGAAGGGCGTCCCGGCGAGATATATTGATACATTGCAGATCGGCGCCCAGGTTTGGCGGAATACCGGAGAGCACCTAACGTATCTGCAGGTCCTGAATGGCCGCAAGGATCTTTCCGTCGGTATCATCGCTGTCGGCTGTCACCGCAAGACCGACCAGAACCTTTGGCATGTCCCCGAACGCACGCACGAAATCGCGATCCAGGTTCACATTCTCGGTGAAGTTGCCGGTTTGTGCCGTTTGCAGAATTTTCGATTTGAGACCCGTCGAGTAGGGGCTGTTCAGCAATGCGCCTTTCGCATGATTGCCACCCCAGACATAAACCAGCGCCCGCGTATTGGGATCACGCAGCAATTTGCGCGCCGTTGTTCGGCCAAGCGTGCTTGCGGTCTGCGGATCGACGAATATGAAGTACAAAGCAAGATTGCGATCATCGCCGCCGCGCCGTGTGAGGTCGGTTCCCTTAACACCCTGCGTGACGGACCATTCCCACATTGCTGCCTTTGCGGTGCCAAGGGCTGCGCTGACCGGACGCCAGAGAACCGAAACCGTGCCATCGGAAATCACGTCCAGCCGCCGACCTTGCAGGCCGTACTCGTTCGAAAAGAGCCGCAAGAGGCCCTGTTCTTTCCAGCTTCCATCGAATGGAATTGTCTTTCCTTGCGCATAGAGGGGCGGGGCGTTTGCAGCTAATGCAACAAAAGCGATGAAAAGTGTCGCTGCGAGGGACCGTATAAACATCTGAACTCCTTTTGCGATGCCGCTGGTCCTGCTTTGATCCCGGTTATCACCATTATGTGCCGTCATGATCCGTTGAATTGTGCCGGGCGCGCGCAACTTCAATGAACATATCCGTGATCATAGATGTGGTTGCGCAATGGTCGTTGCAGGACGCGGGAGCGAATTCAGATCATGGAGCGCGACCTTGATCGGCTGATTTCCCGCGACGGACGGATCCAGTAGGCGGCGGAGCTTCCAACCGTTACAAACAAGTACAAAACTCATGGGATACAAGCGCCTGAACACATGGACGCGGGTGCCGATGTGCGTCATCTCTGGTTCAACGGAACCGACTCCCGCACGCAAGGATGGCATATTCACCACAGCGCTTTGGGCTGGGGACAACAGGGTTGAACGCGCCAACGTCCGTTGCGGGAAACAAAATGTGGCCTTGTGTGAAACAGGCAAAGGTAACAAAGAATGCTGACTTCGATTATCCAATTTCCTGACATCGGAACAGAGATTTTTGCCGTTGATATCGGATCGTTCCGCTTTGCCCTGCGTTGGTATGCGCTGGCCTATATTGTTGGCCTCCTTATCGGCTGGCGCATCTGTGTCGCATTGGTCCGCTCTTCGTCAGTCTGGGGGGCCGGGGCGCCGCCGCTGCAACCCAAGCAACTGGAAGACCTGCTGACATGGATCATTCTGGGCGTGATCGTGGGGGGCAGGCTGGGGTTCGTGCTTTTCTATCAACCTCAGTACTATTTTCAGAACCCCGTCGAAATCTTCATGGTCTGGCAGGGTGGTATGTCATTTCATGGCGGCTTTTTCGGCGTGGTCGTGGCCACCTTGCTTTTTTGCTATCGCAACGGCGCACCCGTTCTATCAACGGCGGATCTGCTCGCTGTTGCAACACCACCGGGTCTTTTCCTCGGTCGGCTGGCCAACTTCACCAATAACGAGCTTTGGGGCCGTCCGACCGATGTGCCCTGGGCGGTGGCATTCCCCGGCGAGGCGGCCCAGTCCTGTGCGGGCGTCGTGGGCCTGTGTGGCCGCCATCCGTCCCAGCTTTATGAGGCTCTTCTGGAGGGTATCCTGCTTGGCTCGGTCCTGATCTTTCTGGCCTGGAAACGCGGTTGGCTGCGCTTTCCCGGAAGCCTTACTGGCCTGTTCCTGGCGGGATACGGAAGCGCAAGGTTCCTTGTCGAGTTCTTCCGGCAGCCTGATATGCAGTTCGTCACGCAGGACAACCCGATTGGACATGCGGTTCATTGGGCGGGCTATGGGCTGACAATGGGCCAACTGCTGTCGTTGCCGATGATTATCCTTGGCGCGGCCCTGATCGTATGGTCCCGCAGGCGTGTGACGGTTAATTCTGCGGATCTGGTGTCGACATCAGATTCTTTGTGAATATCCGAGCGTAGTGTTGGCGAAGTGACCATTGCGGCCTGGGTCCGCATATGAGCCTTGGGCGCGTGCTCAATGATGCGGCTTGCGTCCTTTCGCAATCATCAGATGGTGCTCTTGATGATGTACACCGATTGTCATCAGACCAAAGAAACCAAGGCCCTGTATTTGTTCACCATCGCCACCCACGATCAGTGCGACACCATCCTCCATTTCTTCTGACGCAACACTCCAGCCTGTTTCACCGGCAAGGAACGGTGCATGGGCGGGAACCATTGTGTTGATGGCCGACAGGACACGCGGGCTGCCACGCACTTCGAACCGTGCCCCGTCGGGCCGCAGAATGCGGGTGACCTCTGCCTTTCGTGTCAAAAGGTCCATATCGACCAGATGGTCCCTCAGTTTGTCGATATTGACGGCGCCCCAATCGGTTTCGGGATCGGCCTGGAGCAGCACAACTATTTCGGCCAATGCGGCGAAGGCGGACTGGCCGGTTTCCTGGGGCGTCGGACGCGTGACCCATGGATGAATGCATTTGTTGCGGCGTAACGGGTGTCGCAAGCAAGACAGCGAAGAGAACGGGTATCAGTCGCATGGACCAGCCTTTCCTGAGTGTATTCGGATTCAGCCTAGTACCTGATCGGACCCTGAAATATGATTTGGATCATATGATGCCTGAACCCTATAATCTCATACCGCCCTCCGCCTTGCGTCCGCTGACGAGGGCCGCAGGGGATACGGTCTTTCGTCAGGGCGCGCGGACCTGCGGCCTTTATGTTGTTAAGTGCGGGCGCGTTCATCTTGAGCGTGTCGGCCCGGATGGCGAACGATTTATCATCTACCGTGCCGAGCCCGGGATGAGCCTTGCCGAAGCATCGGTGTTTTCGGATAGATACCACTGCGATGCGGTCGTGGCGGAGGCTGGGGCGTTTGTACAGATCGACAAAGCGGCGGTCTTGTCTGCCTTTGCAGATCCGGATTTTGCACGCGCCTATGCGCGGCAAGCGGCACAGCAGATACAAGCGCAACGTCAGGCGCTTGAGATCGTAGGCATCCGCCGCGCAGAAGAACGGGTCTATGCCGGTATGGTGGCGGGCCTGCTTGAAAGCTCCGTTGTCGATTTTGCCAGCGCGCTGCACCTTTCGCACGAGGCCACCTATCGGGCCTTGCGAAAGCTTGTGAATGATGGCCGGATCGCAAATCCGACCCGGGGAACGTATCATTTGCGCCCCTGAATGGATCAGCCGGACCATGCCCGGTTCGAGATAACAAAAGGTGCGGTAGCAAAGCTTGGCGGGTATTTCGCTTGCCCGATAACAATGAGAATTGCTGCCCGCGACGATGACCTGTTTTCAAAGATCGCCGTTATGCCCTGTCTTACTGCTCGCCGCTGAAAGGTCGATTGCCTCAGCGCCGCTTTCGTCGAAGCACCGTGTTTCGATCTGCAGGGTTGCGAAAAAGAACCCGAAGTCCTTACGCAGCATGTCGTAGGCGGTTTGCAGGACCTCTTCTTGATCTGTGACACGCAGATGCGCGGAGAAGACATGCTTGCCACTTGTCAGCGCCCAGGCATGAATATGGTGAACATCGGAAACCTCGTGCAGTTCTTCAAGGGTACGTTTGATTTCAGGCAGACTCACTTCGGGAGGCGTGCCTTCCATCAAAAGATGCGCCGCTTCTTTCAGCAATCCCCAGCTCGCCCATAGCAGGACAAACCCGAACGCCATGCCAAGCAGCGGGTCGATCAGCAGAAACCCGGTGAATTCGATTGCGAGGGCGGTCACGATGATCAACAGACTGCCAACAAAGGTCTGGATGATATGCCAGAACGCTCCCTTCGTGTTCAGATCTTCCTTGCTTTGCTTCCAGATCAGCGCAAGCGAAATGAACTCCGTAAAGAGCCCCCCGGCAGCCGCAATCAGCATCGGACCCGTTGGAAGATCAATTGGCGCAGACATGCGCATGGCAGCCATCGCGATGACAACAACCGCCATGGCCAGCAAGAAGCCGCCATTCACAAGGGCGCCGATGATTTCGGCGCGCGCCCAGCCAAAGCTCCGCTCTTCATCCGCCGGACGCAATGCCATACGCGCCGCGACAATGGCGACCAGCACACCGCCCACGGCCGAAAAGGTATGGAACGCGTCGGAGATGACCGCGATTGACCCTGTCCATAGGCCAATCGCCAGTTCAATCACAAAATAGATGCCGGTCAACTAGGCTGATATCGCCAGCCCCTTGCCGCCGGACGGCATATGCCCCTGATGTCCGCCTGCCATCATCTATCTCCTTAGTTTGCGACTAAAGCCGTACCCGTCGCAGCCGCAGTGCATTGCTAATGACGGAGACCGAAGACAGGCTCATCGCGGCGGCGGCGATCATCGGCGACAGAAGAAGGCCGAAAAACGGGTAGAGAATACCAGCCGCGATGGGCACACCTGCGGTATTGTAGGCGAAGGCAAAAAACAGGTTCTGCTTGATGTTTCGCACCGTTGCCTTTGCCAATCGGCGCGCACGCACGATGCCGACAAGATCACCACCCAGAAGGGTGATGCCTGCGCTTTCCACGGCAACGTCGGCACCGGTGCCCATCGCAATGCCCACATCAGCCGCCGCCAGGGCAGGGGCATCGTTCACGCCGTCTCCTGCCATGGCGATCCGGGCCCCTTCTTGTCTGAGGGAGTCCACCAATGCCTTCTTGTCTTCGGGCAAGACGCCTGCGTGGACTTCATCAATACCCAGCTTTGCGGCGACGGCTTCGGCGGTTTTCTGATTGTCACCGGTTGCCATTATGACCCTGAGACCGAGGCGATGAAGGTCATCGATGGCGTCTGCCGTGGACTCCTTGATGGGATCGGCAACAGCGACAATGCCGGCAAAAGTGCCATCTATCGCCACAAGCATTGCTGTCTTTCCAGATTCACGAAGGTCGTCCGCAGCAAATTCCGCAATCGAAGCGTCAACGTTGATCTCTGCCATCATGGCGGGATTCCCAAGTGCCACGACCTGGCCATCGACCATGCCTTTCACGCCCTTGCCAGTCACGGCTTCGAATTCCGTTGCGTTCGGAAGCGTCAGCCCCCGTGCCAGCGCACCCTCGACTATTGCTTCGGCCAGCGGATGTTCGGAGCCCCGTTCGAGGGCCGCAGCCATTGTCAGCAGGTCATTTTCAGCCTTGTCCCCCGTGGGCACCACGTCTGTCAGCTTGGGGCGCCCTTCGGTGAGTGTTCCGGTCTTGTCAACGATGACGGTATCGACACGCGCCATGCGTTCCAGTGCTTCGGCGTCTTTGATCAGAACGCCAGCCTGTGCCCCGCGGCCCGCCGCCGTTGTGATCGAAATGGGCGTCGCAAGGCCCAAGGCACAGGGGCAAGCAATGATAAGAACGGATACGGCTGCAGTAACAGCGAAGGCGAGCGCGGGATCGGGCCCTAAGAACAGCCAGACAACGAAGGATATGATCGCAATGACGACAACCGTCGGAACAAAGACGGACGATACCCGGTCCGCCAGACCCTGAATCGGCGCGCGCGACCGCTTTGCACCTGCCACCATGTCCACGATCTGGGACAGGACCGTGTCCGCACCGACCTGTGTGGCCCGGATCGCCAATGTGCCGTTCTTGTTGATCGTGCCGCCTGTGACCCGGTCGCCTTGTGTTTTCTCGACCGGCAACGGCTCTCCGGTGATCATACTTTCGTCGATAGATGAATGCCCTTCGAGGACCTCGGCATCGACGGGTATGCTGTCGCCGGGGCGTACCCGCAACCTGTCACCCTCAACAATGTGTTCGAGAGGTGCGTCATATTCCGTCCCGTCCGGCAGGATCCGCCGCGCCGTTTTTGGTGCGAGATCGAGCAATGCACGGATGGCATCACCCGTCCGTTCGCGGGCGCGCAACTCGAGCACCTGACCGACAAAGATCAGCGCAACGATCACAACCGCAGCTTCGTAATATGTCCCGACGCTTTGGCCGTTTCGATACGCTTCGGGGAAAATGCCGGGCAGGAATGTTGCGGCAAGCGAATAGATATAGGCAGCCCCGACGCCAAGCGCGATCAGGGTCCACATGTTCGGCGATATATTCCTGATCGATTCCCACCCCCTTTTGAAGAAGGGAAGAGCCGCCCAGAGAATGATCGGGGTTGCGAGGACGAATTCGATGTAGACAGCCGTCTGATGTCCGATCCATTCCCGCACAGGTAGGCCGACCAGTTCACCCATCGTCAGGATAACCAGCGGAACGGCGGCTGCCGCGCTGATCCACATGCGTGTTGTGAAATCGGACAACTCTTCTGACGGCTCGTCCGATGGAAGCATCGGTTCAAGCGCCATGCCGCAGATCGGACAGGACCCGGGCTCATCCTTCAGGATTTGCGGATGCATCGGGCAGGTCCATTGCGTACCGGCCTCGCCATGTGCTGGTGTCTTTTGGGCGTTTCCCGACGCATAGTAAAATGGGTCTTTGCCAAACTTGGTTTCGCAGTTTTCCGAGCAGAAATGAAAGACCTCTCCATCATACTCGGCACTGCGCGTGTCTTCGTCTATCTCGACGGTCATGCCGCACACCGGGTCGGTCGCTGTATCTGGGTCTGATGCGGTCGAGGTGCGCGTCATGTCGTGATGATGTTCTTGGTCCGTGGCCATCTTCTAATTCCCGTTTTCAAGACAATTGAACACATAACCCTTCCAGTTACTGGAGGGTCAAGACTCTTCCGACAACGCTGCGTATGAATTTTATGGGCCTTCGCGATGCGCGAAGCTCCTGTCAGCCCAGGGTCAGTATCATGTCTTCCGAAACGGACATCGTGGGAATATGCAGGTTCTCCGGTGCCGGACCCTTTCGAATGCGTCCTGCTGTATCATAATGGGAGCCATGACAGGGACAGAACCAACCACCAAAATCGCCGGCTCCGTCACCAAGTGGTACACATCCCAGATGCGTGCAAACGCCTATCATGACCAAGAAATTCTCATTTCCCGCCACTGCCCTGTTTGCATCGGTGGCCAGGTCATCTCCGGATATGTTGGGATTTCTGGCGACGGTATCAGGAAGGGAAAGCACATCTTCCGAACGGGCCTGCGCGATTTCCGCGTCGGTCCTGTGCCGGATGAACACCGGCTTGCCGAGAAAACTGACAGTCAATTGCGTTCCGGGTTCCACACCGGAGATATCGACGCGGATCTGGGACAGCGCGCGGACATCGGCGGATGGGTTCATCTGATTGAGCAATGGCCAGACCGCAGCCCCTACGGCAACCGCGCCCGTTCCGGCGGTGGCGTAGTACAGGAAATCCCGGCGGAGTTGTGGTGTTTGTGTATCCATAGCGATTCACGGTCGCAGCTTCCTGTGGGGGAAGGTCAATGGTAAAGTAGGCAATCACGGTTTTCATTTTTGCTGACATACTCAGACTTAGGAAGCGTTGGTTGACCGATTTGTTCGCCAGAGCGCTGCGACCAGCAACGGTGCGGCAGTCATCAATCCAAGACCGATGATGATCCACTCAGCAGTGCCGAAATCTCCCGACATGGCCTCTGCTCCGAAATGCGCGAGCAGGAAACTGGCTGGAAGAATGCCTGCCAGAGTTGCGATCAGGAACCGCCAAAGGCGCAGGCGGCTGAGACCGGCAGCGTAGCTCATTGCGTCAAACGAGATGAAGGGCAAGAGGCGAGACGCGAACACCGTCAACATCAACAGATTTTGAGAGCCCAATAACCCGAAACCGGCCTTATCCCCAAGCCAGCGCTCAACGTGGTCGCGCCCGATATAGCGGGCGATGATGAATGCCACGAGTGCACCCAGTTCCGACCCGATGGCGACATAGACAGCTCCGGCAACATGACCATACGCCGCGCCTGCCACCAGTGCGACCGGTGCACTTGGAATGGGGCTTGCCACGATCGAAACCATCATGAGCACGATGATGAGCAACGGTCCCAAAGCGCCGGCCCGCTCTATCCAGACCTCGATAGTCTCGCGGGCTATCGCCGGGCCATATCCCATTGCCCATATGGCTATCAAAAGTACGCCAAGCGCAACCACCAACCATAGCCCAACCCGATGCAGGCGCGGTTTGCTAAGCGGCATGGAGCACCAAAAGAAAGAGAGCTGCGAAGACAATTGGCCTTTGCTCGGGCAAGATGAAATGCATAGGCGCAGAGATGACGATCAACAGCCCGCCGGCGAGGGTCAGCCGCTTGATGTGCAATTCGGTTTTCATCTCAAACCTCTATCGAGGAATAGGATTCCCCTAAAGGTTCCTGTCAGCGGAGGGTAAAGGGATTTCTGCGCTAAGCAACACTGAATTGCCCCATCATGCCGCCGTCTTCGTGTTCCAGAATGTGGCAGTGATACATGTAGGGCGCAGCCGCTGAGGCAGGTTTTTCGAATTTCATCGCAAGCTCCACTTCACCATCCACCAGTACCGTATCCTTCCAACCCCTGTTCTCTGCACGCGGTGCCGTACCGTTTTCCGACAGGACCTGAAACCGGACGCCGTGAACATGGAACGGGTGCATCATCATGGCCCCACGCACAATCCAACGCTCGATGCTGTTGAGTTTGGTGGAAAAATTGAGCGTTCCCGAATCGTATGACGCGCCGTTGATCGAAAATCGGTTACCGGACCGCGAGAACATCATCCCCATGCC
Source organism: Sulfitobacter sp. 1A12779 (assembly GCF_043557315.1). Lineage (NCBI taxonomy): Bacteria > Pseudomonadati > Pseudomonadota > Alphaproteobacteria > Rhodobacterales > Roseobacteraceae > Sulfitobacter > Sulfitobacter sp. 1A12779. The sequence goes on along the minus strand of NZ_JBIFFU010000023.1, from coordinate 24,079 downwards.
CATCGACATATCCAGTGACAGACGTCGGACTGGCGCGTCCTTGACCGCAAGATCAGGCAACTGCCCGTCCAGAGAGCCGGGCAGGGCGTCGATGCGAACCGGAAGGGTTGTGTCGACAGCGAAAGGCAGCACGGTGAATGGACTGCCGGAACCGCCGCCGCCCATCATTCCGCCCATGGCCGAATTAATGATATCGTCGGACTTCAAAACACTGTCCCGCCCGCTTGTGAAATCCACAAGCACTTCTGCGCGCTCTCCTGGTGCAAGGGTCAGGCGGTTCAGCGCAATCGGTCGATCCAGAAATCCGGCATCTGTCGCGATGAGATGAAGCGACCGGCTGTCAGACATGGACAGGCGGTAAACCCGCGCATTCGAGCCGTTGACGACACGGCACCGCACGATCCCCTTCGGAACCGCTGCCGACGCGCCGATTTGACCGTTCACAACCATTGTGTCGCCCTGAAACCCGTTCATGGACTGGTGCATGCCGGGATCGTATTTCAGGCGTCCGCGCCAGTTGAACTGACGGTCCTGCAATACAAGGGTCAGATCATCGACCCCGTAGGCGGATGGCAATCCACGGGCGTCATCCGCGTCATCCGTCACCTGCAGAACACCCGCCAGCCCCAGCATGACCTGCCGTGCCGTCGCGCCGTGAATGTGGCTGTGATACCAGGCCGTTGCCGGGGGCTGGTCAAGGTCCAGCACCGGCTTCCAGGTGTCTCCCGGTGCGATGGCCTGATGTGGTCCGCCATCGAACTCACCGGCAACAACCAACCCGTGCCAATGCGCCGACATCGGCTCGCCAAGCGTGTTGTGCACCTCTGCCCGTGTCTCGACCCCGGCCTGCACCCGGATCGTCGGGCCAAGGTATCCCTGGTTGTAGCCGAACGTTTCGCTGGCGGCACCGTCGTCAAAACGGGTCTCGCCCGTGCGGGCTTCCAGCTGAAAAAGCCGGGATGTCGTCGCATCGAGAAGGGGAGGATACGCGAGCCTCTTGTCCGATGCCGCGAATGCAGCCGATGGCAGGGCAAATGCAGCCCCAAAGCCTGCGGCATGGCCCAACAGTTCTCGACGGTTCAACAGTTTCACTTCAACTCAATTCCTCTGGCAGCGCCGCCAGAGCCATATCGACACTGACGACCGGATAACCGCCCGCGATCCAGCCCGGTCCGGCGGCAGAACCGAGCATGCCTTCGGATACGTCAAGAAAGCCGCTGTAGCCAGCCTGCCGAAGACTTCGCATGACGCGGCCAGACCGCCCGCCTGTCGCACAGATGAGCGCGACAGGCCGCCCTTCGGCCCGTTCCCGGGCGGCAAAAAGCCGCTCGGCGAAACGGTCCTCATGCAGGCTGATGGGCCAGGTACCGTCGGCAACGCCGGTGTCGGTCCATTCCGGTCGCGACCGAACGTCGATCATCCGGATCAGGTCCTGTTGCAGCGCATCTGCTGCCATGTCCGCCGACCAGACCTCGGCGGTCTGGGCGACAGCCGAGAAAGGTGCAACGGAACTGGCCAACATCGCAAGGCTTGCGCCGCGGCGCGTCAGAAAGAAGGCCATAATTTGCCCCCATCAAGCTGAGTGCCGCAGGCTTGACCCTTATTCGCTGTCATGATGACCTTCCATGTCCGTTCCGGTGGAAGTACCGTTCATTTTGCTCATCCGTGTACCGGCATCTTCCATCTCGTCCTGAGAGATCTGGCCGTTACCGTCCGCATCGAGATGCTGAAAGCGATCTACCATGCGCGCGCGCATTGCGTCCATATGCAAGGCTTCGAACTCGTCAAGTGTCAACGCTCCATCGGAATTCGCATCGAACTCCCGCATTTTTTCGGACATCTGCGCGGCCATTTCATGAGGCTGTCCACCGGACATCATTGTCGACATCATGTCCCGATCCATCATTCCCATCATGTTGCCCTGGCCACCCATCATAGCGGCATGCATCTTCATCATTTTTCGCATCATCGGCATCATGTCCCCGCCCATCATGCCCATCTGATTGTCGCCATCGCCCATCGCCATGCCGGACATATTCCCGCTGTCAGGCTTGCTGTCGGCAGCCCCGTCGGATTCCGCAAATGCTGTTTGCGCCATGCCAACCGCGATCACCACGCCAAGCGCAATAATTTCTTGTTTTTTCATTTCTCATTCCTTTCAGACTTACCCTAGATACATTGGCGTTATAGCGCTTTGATTAAAGGCCGAGCGCGGGCCGTTTTGTAATCATTTGTCACAGCATCCTGTTACAAACGGTGACAAAGCAACCACTCACAGTTCGCCGGACGATTTGCTAGACAGACGTCGATCCAGTGAATTCATTGAAGAGGCTGATGATCCTTTGACACCTGAAATCGGTCATTTCGCGCTGGCACTGGCCTTGGCCATGGCGCTTGTTCAAAGTGTGCTGCCCATCCTCGGTGCGGGGCGCGGAAACATCCTGTGGATGCAGTCTGCCAGATGGTCCTCGTTCGGTCAGGTTTTCTTTGTCGGCATCGCGTTTCTGGCGCTGATGCAAGCCTTCGTCACAAGCGACTTCACGGTCAAGAACGTGGTGGAGAATTCCAATTCACTCAAACCGATGCTGTTCAAGGTGGCAGGCACCTGGGGCAGTCACGAAGGATCCCTGTTGCTGTGGACCCTTATCCTGACGGTGTTTGGTGCGGCGGTCGCCCTCTTCGGATCGAACATTCCTCTGTCGCTGAAGGCAAGAACGCTGTCGGTGCAGGCCTGGATCAGTGTCGGTTTCCTGACTTTCATGCTGCTGACGTCCAATCCCTTCGACCGCGTTTTCCCTCCGGCAGACGACGGTCAGGACCTCAACCCATTATTGCAGGATGTCGGTCTCGCCATGCACCCGCCGCTTCTCTACTTCGGGTATGTCGGGTTCTCGATTGTCTTTTCGTTCGCGGTTGCCGCCCTGATCGAAGGGCGGGTGGACGCGGCCTGGGCACGGTGGGTACGTCCGTGGACGCTGGCTGCCTGGATGAGCCTGACCGCAGGCATCGCGCTGGGATCCTGGTGGGCCTATTATGAGCTTGGCTGGGGCGGCTGGTGGTTCTGGGATCCCGTTGAGAACGTCAGTTTCATGCCATGGCTGATGGGCACGGCACTGCTGCATTCCGCAATCGTGACGGAGAAACGGGATGCGTTCAAAAGCTGGACAATCCTTCTGGCGATCCTGACTTTTTCCCTATCGCTCTTGGGCACGTTCATTGTCCGATCGGGCCTGCTGACCTCTGTGCATGCATTCGCGGTCGACCCGGAAAGGGGACTTTATATCCTTGGATTGCTGGCCGTTTCGATCGGCGGTTCCCTTGCTCTGTTTGCCTGGCGCGCGCCGACAATGGAGCCCGGCGGCCTGTTTAAGCCGATCAGCCGGGAAGCGGGGCTATTGGTGAACAACCTGCTGCTGGCCACGGCCACCGGCATTGTGCTGTTCGGCACCTTGTACCCGCTCTTCTACGAAGCCGCGACGGGCGGTGAAAAACTGTCGGTGGGGCCGCCCTTCTTCAATGCGTCCTTTATTCCCGTGATGCTGCCGCTCGTCTTTGCGATGGGGCTGGGGCCTTACCTGTCCTGGAAACGTGCCGATCTGGCGGGCGTTCTGCAGCGGTTGCGTTTCGTGGTCGTTCTGGCCGTGCTCGCGACATTGGTGACCTGGTATCTCGCCGAGGGCGGTCCGGTGTTGGGGTATCTGTCGCTGATGCTTGCATTCTGGCTGTTTTTCTCAACCCTGCGGGAATGGGCGATGCGCATAAAGCTGTTTGAGGCACCGTTCCCGGAATCGGTGCGCCGTGCACGCAACCTGCCCAGATCCTCTCATGGGATGACACTGGCTCATGCGGGGCTCGCGATGGCGATGTTCGGATTTATCGGCTCGACGGTCTGGAAATCCGAGGAAATCATCTTTGTCCGGCCCGGTACAGAGGTCAGCATTGGTGGGTTCGATGTCACCTTTGAGGGGGCCGAACGTGTGCGTGGGCCAAATTACTTCGCGGATCGTGGCACGCTTCGTGTGGCCCGGGAGGGGAACTATGTCACCGATCTCTTCCCGGAGCGGCGTACCTATCCGGTCGCGCAAACCACCACCACAGAGAGCGCCATCAGATCGACAATGGCCGGTGATCTCTATGCGTCCATCGCAAATCCGGCCGCCGAGGACGAGAGCACGCAAGGGGCTTGGACCCTGCGCATCCTGTATGAACCTCTGGTCAACTTTATCTGGATCGGATCGGCGATGCTTGTGCTTGGTGGGGGTCTTTCGCTGTCTGACCGGCGGTTGCGCGTCGGGGCACCCCGTCGCAAGGCGACAGCGCCCGCAGCACTTCCTGCGGAGTAGGCATGGGACGTATACTGGCATTCATTCCGCTGGCAATCGCGGCCATTTTCGGGGGGTTTTTTCTGTGGGGCTTGAACCCGGACCGGGACCCGAACAACATTCCTTCGGTTCTGATCTCGCAGCCGGCACCCGAATTCGATCTGGCCGCTGTCGACGGGTTGGAGACGCCAGGGCTTTCCCGCGCCGATCTGGTCGGGAACCCGCGACCGGTCATCGTGAACGTGTTTGCCTCGTGGTGCGTGCCCTGCCGGGCCGAACACGGGGTTCTGACCCAGATGGTCGAAAAGGACGGGCTGACGTTGTTCGGGATCAATTACAAGGACAAGCCGGAGGATGCGACTAAATGGCTTGCTGAGCTTGGCAATCCCTACGAAAGGATCGGGTCTGATCTGAGCGGCAGAGTGGGGATTGAATGGGGCCTTTCGGGCGTACCTGAAACATTCATTGTCGGCTCTGACGGGACGGTGTTGTTCAGATATGTCGGCCCCGTCGTGGGCGAAACGGCGATTTCCACATTCAGGGAAGCATTGATCCAGGCTGGCGCGTTAGCAAGGGGCCAGAACGGATGAGGTATATCGCATTTGCTTTCCTCCTGCTGCTTCCGGTGACGGCCTTGGCGGTCGAGCCAGACGAGATGTTGCAGGATCCTGTACTGGAGCAACGCGCCCGTGAAATATCACGGGAACTGCGCTGCGTTGTCTGCCAGAATCAGGACATCGACAGCTCCAACGCCGGGGTTGCGCGGGACCTGCGCATACTGGTGCGCGAAAGGCTTGTTGCCGGTGACAGCGACAAGGAGGTCATCGCGTACATCCACGCCCGGTATGGCGATTATGTCCTGATGCGCCCGCCCCTGAATCGCGCCACTCTCGCGCTCTGGATGGCGCCCTTCGTGTTTGCGCTTGTTTCGCTGCTTGTCGGCTGGACCGTCATTTCGAGAAGCCGGCGCAGGGCTGCCGCAACGGGATTTTCCGATGACGAAAAAGCGGAAATTGCGCGTTTCATTGAAGAGAACGCTTCAAAGGACGGTTCATGATCTGGTTGGTTTTCGCCCTGTTATCCGTTGTAGGTCTGCTTTTCATGGGCCTGCCGCTGCGCCATCGGTCGTCGCGGACACCCGTCCCGGCTGACGCCACGGATGCGGTCCTCATGGATCAGTTGGATGAGGTTCGGCGGGATCTTGAGCGCGGTGTCATTTCCGACACCGAGGCCACGGCGGCGGAGCAGGAGATCAAGAGACGGATCCTCGTGCAGTCGCGCCGGTCCGTTCTGTCAGATGGGAAACCGGCGGCAGGGGGCCGCTTGATGGTCGTTCTGAGCGCAGTGTTCGTGCCGGTCTTCGCTTTTGGATATTACTCCGCAATGGGCTCGCCAGAGATCCCAGGTGTCGCCTTTGCCGAACGTGCCACTGAACGGCAGGAAGCGGCGGAAATCGCCGAATTGACAGATCGTCTGTACGTCCGGCTCAGTTCAGACCCCGAAGGCGGGCCTTCGGAAGGCTGGATGCTGCTGGGGCAAACCTATTCGAAAATGGGCCGGTATGCGGATGCAGCCGATGCATATAGAGTTGTCGCACAACGACCGGAGGCCGATTCCGCCGTCTTCTCCATGTTGGCCGAGGTTCTGATCTACGCAGAGCAAGGTGTGGTGACACCTGAAGCGGACACCGCGATTGATCGGGCGTACGAACTGGATCCTTCCAATCCCGGTGCTGCCTTTTTCAAGGCAGTCTCGCTCGAGCAGAAGGGCGATGAGGCTCGGGCTCACGAAACGCTGGTGGCCCGGCTGGACGATGCGGATAGGTTTTTCCCGTGGATGGAAAGCTTTGTTGGCGAAGCCAACCGGATTGGCGCGAAGATCGGCAAGGCTCCGATCTCGCTGGCCGACTATGCCCCGAAGACCAGTGCGTCCGGCCCGACACAGGAAGACATCGAAAACGCGCAGGACATGAGTGTGGAGGAACGACAGGATTTCATCCGCTCGATGGTCGAACGGCTGGCCACGCGGCTGGAAGATGAGCCTGACGATCTTGATGGATGGATGCGGCTTGGCAATGCCTATTCGGTTCTGGGTGATACCGCGCCGGCAATCGCGGCGTTTGAACACGCTGAAATCCTGTTGTCGGAGGTGCCGGGAGATGACCCGCGCCGTCAAGCCGTGCAAAGCGCGTTGGAACGGTTGCGCCCGTAGTGGCGTGGGCGACCGTCGCTGTGCAGGTGAATGTGAGGCAGGATCAAGGTTTGGCGCTTAATCGAAAGCCCATCCGGTCCGGCCGTCGTCACAGACTATTTCGTGGGTAGTACCTTCAGACTGACCGACCAAGCGACATCCTACGGGAAGCATGACGTCGTGTGCCGCATCCCGTGTCACGGAAGGGGGCTCAAGTGGGCAAAGCTTGCCCGAGGCCGACTGGGCACAACCGCCGAGGGCCAGAATACCTGCAATCGGAATTCCGATTGTCAGCCGCGTTCTAGCGGGCGCGTACCAGTTCTCGTTCGGGAGCTTGGCCATCTTCAAATTCTGCATCCACAGTCGCCTCGTTCGCCTGTTCAACTCTTGACCCGTGACACGACTTTCCCATCATCCTGTGCATGACGACATGCGCACCAAGACAAAGTGCGAGCGGCGCAAAAAGGCCGACGTTGCCCCACAGACCCGCGATCGTGCCGCCTGCAATAAAGAATGCGGCGACTGGAAACAACATAACGGCACAACAGGCCATCATACCATACTGCATCAGTTTCGATGAACCGGTGGATTTTTGACTTTGATTGTCAGACATGTAGCTCTCCAGAATATGCTCGTGTTCTTCTGCGACATTCCAGTGAGGCAAGGTCAAGGGTACATTCGGATACAATTTGATCAGATGACAGCCTGCGGGTCGTTGACCAAGTTGGCCCGTCAGGTTGCCAGATCCAACGCATAGGACAGGAATGTGACGAGGGGGATCGGGGTCAGGCTGAACAGCAAGGCCATGCTCATTGTCCTGAACATGGTAGGCTTCGATGCCTCGCCAGAAGGTTCTGTCAGAACCACCAGAAGCGCGATGAAGGTGCCGGGCGCCAGGGCATAGAGATATACGCCCGAGATGTTCCCAAACATGAACGACCGCTCGAGCGTTGGTCCGACCACGCTCAAAGCTGTTGCACGGCTGCCGTTGAACGAGCCGAACAGATCGGCCGACATCACATAGACGGCAATGTGAACCCCAATGAATGCGACACTCCGCAGCAGGCCATCTAAAACCAGGTAAACAATCGGCCGATGCTGGTACTGCTTCAGCGCGACCGATGCGGAAACGAACCCCAAGTAATTCACGAGGAAAACGACCACAAACCCATTGGTAAAGACCTGCCGGAGGAAGCGCGAGAGCGCGGTCCCATTCGTCAGCAGCAGCGTCGCAAAACCAGGCGTTGCGAGGATGTAGACAAGCAGGAACGGCAATATGCTTGCCAAGCTCAGAACGGATACGTTCCAACAAAATCTGCCGAATGGTAAGGTCGGCGAAAAACTTTGTCGGAACGTATCGCGGGCAAACACGTCAGCCGTGGGTTGCGAAGACTTGCGTCGACCCATCCATCAGTACAAGCAGCACATCATAGGGATCACCTTGGGGGCCCATGCCGGGCGAACCCATGGGCATTCCCGGTGCTGTCAGTCCGCGCGCGACAGGTTTTTCGCTCAGCAACCGCCCGATGTCAGCCGCAGGCACGTGACCCTCGACGAAATATCCGCCCACGGACGTAGTGTGACATCCTGCCAGTTCCGGCGCGATGCCGTGTTTCTGCTTCAGAACCTGAAGCGTGTCGTAATCCACGTCCTCGACCGATGCCTTGAAACCGGCAGCGATCATCTCATTTACCCAAGCGCCGCAGCAGCCGCAGGTCGGTGTCTTTGTCACCTGCAACGTGGGTGCGGCGGTTTGCGACAAAGCAGGCCCGGCCAAGGCCAGGCTGAGTGCCGTAAGGCCAAATTCACGTCGGTTCACTTAAAACTCCTCGATGTTCTTCCTTAAATAGTTGCTCGGTATCCCGAAGTCGACTGCCCGCGCTGTTACATTTGGCTACAAACACGGGATGGGCGTCCCTTGGTGAAAATGACTATGTTGGCGGCATGAGCGATCTGCCACGCATCCTTGTCGTCGATGACCATTCAGAGATTCGGAAATCCGTCACCAGTTATCTGGAACGCAACGGCATGCGTGCTTCAGCGGCGGAAAATGCAGTTGAGATGGACGCAAGGCTGGCGGAAGCGCATTTCGATCTGATTGTCCTCGATTTGATGATGCCGGGGGAAGACGGGCTGTCCGCGTGCAGGCGATTGCGCAAGGAAGGGCATATTCCGATCCTGATGCTGACCGCATTGGGTGACGACGAAGACCGCATCGCGGGTCTGGATGGCGGGGCAGACGATTATCTCGCCAAGCCGTTTAATCCCAAGGAACTGGTGGCGCGGATCAACGCGATATTGCGTCGGACGCAGCTGATCCCAAAACCGAATGGTTTTGCGGGGAAAACGTTGAAGTTTGCACACCTAAAGCTGGATTTCGATGGCCGCACACTGATTGACCAAGGCGGTTCGCGTACGCAACTTACATCCGGTGAACTCAAACTCCTGACCCTGTTCCTGCAAAGGCCAAGGACGGTCATTGGCCGCGACGAGCTGCTCAAATTGAGCACCGGCCGGGTCGCCGGTCCATTGGACCGAACCATCGACAATCAGGTGAGCCGGTTGCGCCGGAAGATGGAAGAGGACGTTTTGCGCCCGAAGATCATCGCGACTGTCCGGCATGGGGGGTATAGTCTTTCCTGCGATGTCGAGATTTGCGAATGAAGCTGCTTCCGCGGACGTTGCGTGCACAGATTGCCCTTCTGGTCCTCGGTGTCTTGATCCTCGCGCAAGCTCTGAGTCTTTGGTTTTTCGTTGATGAACGCTCGTTAGCCATTCAGGCCGCCATCGGTGCCGAAGCCGCCGGAAGGGCCGCAAATGTCGCACAGTTGATTGAAGGCGCACCCCCGGAATTGCATGCCCAGATCGTCCGCGCGGCAACGTCTCCGCTCGTACGGTTCGACCTTACAGACGAGCCGTCGGTTGCACACGGACAACACGATGACGGTGGAGCGGTCGAAGCGCGGATACGGGCACTGCTTCAGGAAAGCTACAGCCGGGATATCCGGGTTGAGGTTCATGAAATCGAGGGAGGTCTGCTGCCCCTTCCGAACCTGTCACCGGAAATGGCGCAAATGCACGCCGAAATGATGCAGGGCAGCCTTGCGGCCATCGAGATGGAGCTGTCCATTGCGCTGTCCGGTGGGAATTGGCTCAACATCGAGACGCGGTTCGAACGGCCGCCTCTGCAAAGGTCGCTGGCGTCCAACATATCCTTTGCACTGACTGCGGGACTTCTGCTGGTTGCAAGTTTCTGGTTTCTCCTGTCCCGATTGACCGGACCACTCAACGATCTCGCGACTGCGTCCGAACGTCTGGGTCGCGGCGCCGCCAAGGGCGATCTGCCGGTCGTAGGGCCGAAGGAAGTTCGGGATCTGACCCGATCATTCAACATCATGCAGGATCGCCTGACGCGATTTGTCAGTGACCGGACCCAGATGCTTGCAGCGCTTGCGCATGATCTGCGCTCGCCTTTGACGGCGCTTAGGGTGCGGGCCGAAATGGTGGACGACGAAGACACGCGCACGTCCTTGGTGGCGTCAAGTGAAGAGATGCAACGGATGGTCGATGCGACCCTCGATTTCGCGAAGGGCGTCGGACAGCATGAAGAGGTCCAATCGGTTGATTTGCACGATCTGATCACTGGTATGGGCTTGGACAAGGTTCAGGTGACCAGCCAAGGTCCACTCATCGTATCCGTGAAACCAAGCGCGATGGGGCGCGCGTTGAGAAACCTGATTGAGAACGCGATCCGCTACGGGAGTGAGGCCAGGGTTTCGTGGCAACGCATGGGCAGTGAGGTAGTGGTCGCCATCGACGATCAGGGGCCCGGTATTCCCGACAATCAGCTGGAGGCTGTTTTCGGACCCTATGTCAGGCTCGAGACGTCGCGATCACAGGATACCGGCGGTCATGGCCTGGGGCTGTCGATTGCGCGCAGCATCATCCTTGAGCACGGTGGTTCTATCGAACTGAAAAACCGCACTGATGGGGGTCTGCGCGCTGAAATCACGCTGCCCGTCAAACAAAGCGCCGAGTCAGCCCCGAAAGAGGAAGGCTCGCCACATATGGCGCGGGTTGTTCGTCACCTCAAACCCGACTAGTTTAGTGAGGCAAGTATATGAAACGAAGATATTTCCTGACTTCTGTTGCAGCTCTTTCGGTGAGTGGAAAAACAGCATTCGCGCATAGTGACGCAGAGCACGACCGGCGCGTCGGGCCATCTGTGGTGCCCCCGGAGCAGTTGCCGCGCCAGGTTCCGTTCACCGAGGCAGACAAACCGGGAGAAATACATGTCGATCCGAACCAGTTCGCTTTATTTTGGACTTTGCCGAACAATCGGGCAATCAGGTATACCGTCGGAATTGGCCGGGAGGGGCTCTATGAATCCGGCGAGTTCTATGTCGCGCGCAAGCAAAAGTGGCCGCGGTGGACGCCCACACCCGCCATGATAGCCAGAGATCCTGACCGATATCTTCGTTTTGCGGGCGGTGTGCCCGGTGGGCTGAACAATCCACTCGGTGCCCGCGCCTTGTATCTTTACCAGCCAGGGCGTGGGGACACCTACCTGAGAATTCACGGCACAACGGATCCGAAGACGATTGGTCGACGTGTCTCAAACGGCTGTGCAAGGCTTACCAATAATCAGATCATCGAACTCTATGAGAAGGTCCCGCTCGACACGCGTGTTGTCCTGAAACCCATCGAGGTTTGAGGCAGCAGCGCGAAGACGTGTCCGTTGGCCGGGATACATATCGTTACATAATATCAGGCCCCGGACTGTTCATGAAATGCGACCAGGCGGGTAGTCTAGTGGATAGGCAGACAACAACATGAGGCCATATGATGACCCGCAAGCAAACACGTGTAACGCGTCGAGCATTCACGGCAGGTGCCGCATCGGCAGCTTTCGCGGCCCCGTCCATCCTGCGTGCGCAGGTGGATCAAACCAGTGTCCGAAGGAATATCTCATCGTTTCGTACACACGCTTGGCAAGACCACTTTGACGCTTTGGACAAGGGTATCATCATCGCAGACACCGTTACCCGCGTGATGCAACACTGGACGGCCGATGGCGAAATGCGCATTTATCCGACATCGGTTCCCTTGTCTGACGAGCTGACAAAGCGCGGCTACACGACAGTCACGTTCAAGGACCCCGAACCTGACTGGACCCCTACACCCTCCATGCGCGAACGTGACCCGTCTTTGCCAGCCTATATGCCGCCCGGGCCGGATAACCCGTTGGGCGTCCGTGCCCTGCACCTGAGTTGGACGTACTACAGGATTCACGGCACCCATGATACGCGCAAGATCGGAAGACGCTCTTCAAGCGGGTGTATCGGTCTCTACAACGAGCAAATCATCGAGGTGTTCGAAAGGACACCGGTCGGCACGCAGGTACGATTAATCTGATGTCGAAGTCCGGCATCCTGATTGCGGCGTTTTTTGTCGTCGGTGGCGCGGTTGTGATCTGGCAGCAATTGCAGCCATCGTCTTCGATGCCCGGCCACACAATGACAACGCCTGATCTTTCGCAGACGGAAGAGGGCGCGCCGATTGCAGACGTGGTTGTGCCTGCTGAATTCTCAGCAAATGCCCAATTGGGAAAGCGTGTTTTCGATGGCGCTTGCGCCGCTTGTCACGGTGCGAATGCTGCCGGACAGAATGGCGTGGCACCGCCGCTTGTCCACAAGATCTATGAACCGAGCCATCACGGTGACGCCGCTTTTTTGCTTGCCGCGAAACAAGGTGTCAGAGCGCACCATTGGAAGTTTGGCAATATGCCGCCAGTTGAAGGCGTCACGCCCGGCGATGTGAAGATGGTTGTTGCATATGTGCGGGAACTTCAGCGCGCCAACGGGATCAATTGACAGGAATGACCAACTTGAACATGAAGATATGGATTACTGCCATTGCGATCGGGACGACCGGCGTTGCTGCCTTGGCGCATTCCGGAGCAACCGGCGTGGTGCTGGAGCGGATGCAGGGCATGTCCGCGATGGCCAAAACACTCAAGACGCTATCACCCATGATGCGGGGTCAGGTACCTTATGACGCCGATGTCGTCCGCAGGGAAGCTGGCGCGATGATCGGCCATGCCGGTGAGCAAATGACGCGACTGTTTCCTGAAGGCTCGGGTGGCGGAGTGTCCAAGGCGTTGCCGTCGGTCTGGGAAAACAGCGAAGAGTTCGCGGCCCTTGCGCAAGAGTTGAGAACAGCCGCCGAAGGATTGAAGTTGAGCGCAGGCAATGGGTTGGCCGCAGCACAGGGCAACGGTAGCGAATCAATGATGGGCGGCGCCACTGACGGGATGATGGGTGGCGGGTCCGCGCCTGCAATGGGAGGGGGCATGATGGGATCGGACCTTCCCATGACGACCGAGATGTTTGCGGACATGCCGACCGACCGTGCGTTCGCGATGGTCGCCCAGACCTGTTCGGCCTGCCACCAGAAGTTCCGCAAAGAGGACAAGTGATCAGATGCGGTGGTGGCGTTGGATCATCGGTGCGGGGGTCGTCGGCGGCATCGGCGTTGTCGCGGCAACGATAGCCTGGCCGATCGGTGCGCCAGTCTCGGACCTGACCCTGCAAGGCGATGCCCAGCGGGGGTCGTATCTGGCGCGCGCCAGTGGATGCATTGCGTGCCACACCAACTTTGAAGCTGGCGGGGCGCCATTGGCAGGAGGAGCGCCACTCCGGACCGATTTCGGGACATTCTATCCGCCAAATCTGACCACCGATGTCGAATTCGGGATTGGCGGCTGGACAGTAGAAGAGTTTGCAAAAGCGGTAAGGCAGGGAATTTCCCCGGACGGAGACCCCTATTATCCCACCTTCACCTACCCGTTTTATGCAAATTACACGGATCAGGACATTGCCGATCTGTGGGCCGCGTTCCAGACCGTGCCAGCCGTGAATGTGCCGACCCCGTCCCATGAGGTGCCTTTTCCGTTCGATCAGCGATGGGGGATGAAACTTTGGCGGGCGGCTTTTCTGACAAAGCCTGACACCGCACCAGAGGCGGACCGAAGCGATGCTTGGAACAGGGGCAAGCTGCTGGTCAACGGGGCGGCACATTGTGCTGCCTGCCACACAACGCGGAACTTTGCAGGCGCACGCATAGTATCGAAGAGGTTTTCCGGCAACGACGCCTTGCCGGGAGGTGGCAAAGCACCTTCGATCCGGACGCGCGATCTTGTGTCCGAAGGCTGGACAACAGACGATATGGCTTATGCATTGCGATCTGGCATAACGCCGTCTGGCGACGTATTTGGTGGATCAATGGCCGAAGTCGTGCGCTATGGCACGGGCTTTCTGAGCGACGCAGACCTGAATGCGATGGCCACCTACCTGCTGGACAACAAATCATAATCTTGGGAACCCACGAATGATCACGCTCAATCGCCGCCAATTTCTGGCAACATCTGCTGCGTTCAGTGGTCTGTCGGCCAGCACTGGATTTGCGGGCACGCCATTCGCGACCCTGACAGCCCAGCAAAGCGACGTGCAGCTGCTGCCCGGCAACTATGGCAAGACATCGCTTTGGTGCTTTGACGGCGGCTCACCCGGTCCGGAGATTCGCGTGGCGCAGGGGGGGCGTGTCCAGCGCAGATTGGTCAACCGGTTTTCTCAGGGAACGTCGACGCATTGGCACGGCATCCGCATCGACAATGCGATGGATGGCGTTTCCGGCCTGACACAGGATGTGGTCCAGCCGGAGGAAACATTCGACTATGACTTTACTGTCCCGGATGCCGGGACCTATTGGTACCATGCCCATAATAGGTCGTTTGAGCAGGTGGGCAGAGGGCTTTACGGTGCACTGATCGTGGAAGAGGCCGAGCCTCTCGACATTGATCGCGAGGAAGTCCTGATCCTGGATGATTGGCTTATTGACCCCGAAACCGCGCAGATCAAAGACGACTTCGGAGCGCCTCATGATCTCAGCCACGCAGGGCGCATCGGCAACCTGCTGACGACCAATGGAACCTTCAATCTGGGCCTGAGTGCACGCAAGAACGAAAGACTGCGCTTGCGGCTGATCAATGCTGCCAATGCGCGCAATTTCCAACTGGGGCTGGAAGGCCTTGACGGTTGGGCGGTTGCTTTGGACGGCATGCCCCTGGCTGCACCCATTAAGGTGACGGAGCCGATGATCCTCGCTCCGGCTCAACGGATCGACCTGATCGTCGATGTGGTCGCGGATGTTGGTGAAACGGCTCATATTCTTCAGTTCGGCCGGGAAGAGGCCTTCAGCCAGGTTACATTCGAGGTCGTTGAGTGGGGCTCGAAAAATCGTCGAGACGCGCCTTTGGCCTTGCCGCCGAACGACCACAGGATGGTCGACTTGAGTGAAGCCACGATGCTCAGCCTGAGTATGGAAGGCGGTGCCATGGGGCGGATGAGGTCCGCTTCCCTTGGGGGCGAACTCAAGCCGATCGGCGAGATCGTCGAGGCCGGGTATTTCTGGTCGTTCAACGGCAAAGTGGACGGGATCAACGGTGATCCCCTTGCGCGGCTGGACCGCGGCCAGAATGTACGATTGAAGATCGTGAACGACACGGCGTTTCCGCACGCGATGCACCTGCATGGCATTCACTTCCACGAGGTCGCCGAAAACGGCACCCTCGGACCGCTGCGTGACACGACCCTTCTTGAACGGGGTCAGACGCGCGAGATTGCCTTTGTGGCGGACAACCCGGGCCAATGGCTGCTACATTGCCACATGCTGTCGCATGCGGCTTCGGGCATGATGACCAAGATCGTCGTTGGATGACCCCGCGATCCGTCTATCTTGCGTTGGGCGTAGTTACCGTTGCGGTGGCTACCATATTCCTGTGGACCCGGTCCGGCGGAACCGACCATACGGCGGAAAACCTCATCAACTCCTCAGCCGATGTGGCCGCGGGCGAAGTCCTCTATGCCGAAAATTGCGCCGCGTGCCATGGCGCAAATCTGGAAGGTGAAGAAAACTGGCGCAGTCCGCGTGATGACGGAAGCCTGCCCGCACCGCCGCATGATGCAAGCGGCCACACTTGGCACCACGCGGACAGCATGCTGTTCGCCTACACCAAGCTGGGGGGCGCCGAGGTTCTCGCGGCGCAAGGCGTTGACTTCAACAGCGGCATGCCCGGTTTCGGCGACCAACTGAGCGACGGGGAAATCTGGGACATCCTCGCATACATCAAGTCAACATGGCCGGAGCGTGAACGCGCCACGCAAGCCGAGCGCACGGCCCAGGATATTGCCTCACAAGGAGACGGATAATGAAAAGATTCTTGGCTACCACCGCACTGTTAATGCTTCCGATCGCTGCGATTGCAGACGGCATGGACGAAGACCGGATCAAGGAACTGGTGCTGGAAGCCATCCGCGAGAATCCGGGCATCGTGTTCGAGGCCGCGCAGTTGTTCGAACAGCAACAGCAGGCGTTGCAGGCGCAAGCCGCAGCGCAGGTTTTCGATACGGAAAAAGCCACGCTTGAAAATGATCCCAATGCGCCCGTTCTGGGCAATCCGGATGGCGATATCACGGTTGTCGAATTCTTCGACTACAACTGCCCCTATTGCCGCCGGGTTAAACCTGAAATGGAGGCCCTGCTCGCTGCTGATCCCAACGTCAGGGTCGTTTACCGGGAATGGCCCATTCTGGGGGACGGGTCGGTTTTTGCCGCCCGCGCGGCGCTGGCGTCCCGAAACCAGGGCAAATATGAAGAGTTTCATTGGGCCATGATGCAACTGAAGGAACGCGCAGAGGAAGCATCGATTCTCCGCACTGCGGAAGACATCGGCCTCGATGTTGCACAGTTGCGTCGCGACATGAACGGACCGGAAATCGAAGAACACATACAGACTTCCATGCGGCTTGCGCAATCTCTGGGGTTCAGTGGCACACCTTCATTTGTGATCGGCGACAGTCTTGCGCCGGGCCTGATCCAGGCGGACCAGATGATCGAGCTTGTCGATCAGGCACGGGCCGCCGAATAAGGACAATCCTACGCGGCTGAAGCGTCGTAGCCAGCGTCAGCGATGGCTTGCCGCACGGTCGCCTGTTCCAATGTGCTTTGGACAGTGACAAGGCGAAGGTCCAGATCGGCCGTGACAACGGCTGATGGATCCTTTGCCTTGATGCCGCTTTCTATAGCGGATGTGCAGTGTCCACAGCTCATTTTCGGGACGGAAAAAATCATGAAGGCCTCCATTTTTGGTACAACCTCAGACTTGGTCGTTCCATCGGGAGGAAGGTCAAGCAAATATCAAAAAAAATTAGATACTCTCTTGAGCTTCCAGCAACTGGAAGCCCTATATCAGGGTAAGTTCAACCGAGGAGGCCCTCATGACCGACCCCAATACGATACGTCTATCCGTTTCCGGCATGAACTGTGCGTCTTGTGTGGGCAGGGTTGAGAAGGCTTTGAACGAGGTTCCGGGCCTTTCGAACGTCAGTGTCAACCTTGTGAACGAAACGGCTCAATTTCAGATGGATAATCCGGCCACCACGGGCGTGGCGGTCACGGCCCTCTCGAACGCCGGATACCCGGCACGGACGGGGCGCGTAACATTGAACGTAGACGCCATGTCCTGCGCGTCCTGTGTCGGTCGGGTTGAAAAGGCGCTTGTACGGACACCCGGCGTATTGAATGCGGCGGTCAATCTGGCAACCGAAACGGCTGTGGTAGAGTATCTGCCAGATGCCATCACCCCGGAAAAGATTGCCCGGATCAGTACGGAGGCGGGGTACCCGGCCGAGATTGCGCAGAGCGATGCGCACGAGGACCGATCGGACCGCAAGGCAGAAGAAGCCGACGCGCTGGCGCGCCGTGTCATCCTTGCCGCGATCCTGACCGTGCCGGTGTTCGTTCTGGAAATGGGAAAACATACCATACCCGGCTTTGAGGGCCTGATTGAGAGCACAATCGGCATTCAAACGTCATGGCTGATCCAATTCGCGCTTGCCACGGTGGTTCTTTTCGGACCGGGTTGGGGGTTCTTTGCGAAGGGCATTCCGGCGTTGATCAAGCGTGCCCCGGATATGAACAGCCTTGTCGCACTGGGAACCGGGGCGGCGTGGACTTATTCCGTAGTCGCGACCTTCCTGCCTCAGGTGCTGCCTGACGGTGTGCGCGCCGTCTATTTCGAAGCAGCGGCGGTTATTGTCGTTCTGATCTTGTTGGGTCGCTGGCTTGAAGCGCGGGCCAAGGGCAAGACCGGTGCAGCCATTCAGGCCCTTCTTGGTCTGCAGGCAAAGACAGCCAGGGTCCTGCGTGACGGGCAGGCGACCGAGGTTGACATCAAGGAACTGCGGATCGGCGATCAGATCCTCGTGCGTCCCGGTGAAAGGCTGCCTGTCGATGGCGAGGTCACAGAAGGATCAAGCAACGTCGATGAAAGCATGATCACCGGTGAACCCCTCGCCGTGCCAAAGGCTGCTGGCGAACCGGTGACCGGCGGCACGGTGAACGGCACCGGGAGCCTGACCATAACGGCGACGCGAGTCGGGGCGGATACCACGCTGGCGCAGATTATCCGCATGGTCGAAGATGCTCAGGGGGCCAAGCTGCCGATCCAAGGCCTAGTGGATCGCGTGACCATGTGGTTCGTGCCTGCCGTTCTGGTTCTGGCGCTTGCGACTGTGGTTGTCTGGCTGCTGGTCGGTCCCGATCCGGCTCTGACCTTTGCGCTTGTGGCGGGTGTCTCCGTTCTGATCATTGCGTGCCCCTGCGCCATGGGGTTGGCCACGCCCACCTCGATCATGGTGGGGACAGGACGCGCGGCTGAGATGGGGGTGTTCTTCCGCAAGGGAGATGCGCTGCAACATCTGGATGAAGTTGGCGTTGTCGCATTGGACAAGACCGGGACGGTCACGCAAGGGCAACCCAGTTTGACAGACCTCATCACGGCCGACGGCTTTGACCGGGCAGAGACACTCGCCCTCATCGCATCTGTCGAGGCGCAGTCTGAGCACCCGGTGGCAGAGGCCATTGTGCAGTCCGCAAAGAGCGAAGGCCTGTCCTGGCCCGATGCGACGGAATTCCGGTCCGTGACCGGCTACGGTGTCGAGGCGCTTGTCCAGGGCCGCAAGGTTCATGTCGGTGCGGATCGCTTCATGGTGCAGCAGGGCATTGACACCAGCCCGCTGGAAGACCGCGAAAGGGCCTTGGCCGAAAAGGGACGCACCGCGCTTTATGCTGCGGTGGACGGATCCCTGGCGGCCGTGATTGCCGTGGCAGACCCGGTCAAATCCTCCAGCGCCGAAGTGATCGCAGCTCTGCATGATCGAGGGATCAAGGTCGCGATGATCACCGGAGACAAGAAGGCCACGGCAGATGCCATCGCCCGCGAGGTCGGGATCGACCATGTCATTGCAGGGGTGTTGCCGGATGGAAAAGTCGCCGCCCTGGACGAATTGCGGCAAGGGAACAGCAAGATCGCCTTTGTCGGAGACGGCATCAACGACGCGCCAGCGCTGGCCCATGCCGATGTCGGCATCGCCATCGGAACCGGCACGGATGTCGCAATCGAAAGCGCCGACGTGGTGTTGATGTCGGGCGACCTGCGCGGCGTGGTGAATGCCATCGACGTGTCGCGCAAGACCATGCGCAACATACGGCAGAACCTTATCTGGGCCTTTGGCTATAACGTCGCGCTGATCCCTGTGGCGGCGGGCGCGCTTTACCCGGCCTTTGGATTGCTCCTGTCGCCGGTGTTTGCCGCCGGGGCCATGGCGCTGTCCTCCGTGTCGGTTCTGACCAACGCGCTGCGGCTGCGACGGATCAAGGCGACGATGTCGGAACAGGATCCGCCCCACGACGCGGAGACGAAATTCGCAACGCAGCCCGCAGAATAGGAGACAGGTGTGAACATCGGAGAAGTATCAGAACGCGCGGGTTTGCCAGCGAAGACAATCCGCTACTACGAAGACATCGGCCTTGTCCGGCCTTTGCGCAGCGACAACGGCTATCGCGCCTTTCGCGACAGCGACATCCACAAGCTCGCATTTCTCGGTCGCGCCAGGACGTTCGGGTTCTCGATCGAAGACTGCCGCACGCTGCTTGATCTCTATGAAGATGAGACGCGGGAAAGTGCACAGGTCAAGGCTGTCGCTCAAGAGCATCTGGCCGCCGTTGACGAAAAAATCGCCCAGCTCAAGTCGATGCGAGAGACCCTGGCTCACCTCGTTGACGCCTGCCAGGGCGATCACCGCCCCGATTGTCCAATCCTGAAAGATCTGGCCAAAGACCCGTAACGCACGATGCCTGGGCCAGACATTTATGGGGTTTCATGCCGTTTCGATATATCGTCTTGAAACCCTCCAGCGCTGGAATGTTGTTCCTCCACAAATAGAATCCATGATGGAGAGATCAGATGTCTGAAGATGCGATCGGGAAATCTCGTGGCGGGTCCGACACCCGTTCAAGTGAAGGTGCAGCACATTCGGGAGGCCATTCAGGTTCATCCTATGGCCGGTTTCTGGCGATGGTCGGCACATCGACTGCGATCATGTTCGGCCTGATGTACATCAACTCGTACTCCTTCGAACATGTCTACTGGAGCGAAACCCGATTTTACATGACGTTCATCATGGGCGCGACGATGGCGACCGTGATGCTCCTTTTCATGTTGAACATGTACAAGAACAAGGGCGTCAACGCCGCGATCATTCTCGGGTCTGTCGTGATGTTCGCCGGCGCGCTCTGGCTCGTGAGAAGCCAGGAGACCATTCAGGACGAAAGCTGGATGAGCGCGATGATTCCGCACCACTCCATTGCGATCATGACAAGCGAACGGGCCGAGCTGACAGATCCAAGGGTCGAGGCGCTGGCTTCGGAAATTGTGACGGCGCAAAACCGCGAAATTTCCGAAATGCGTTTCCTCATAGATGACATTGAGGCAAATGGCGAAGCCGGTCCTGAATGGCCACTTGGTGAAGCGGACGGTCCGGCTGAAATGGAGGGGCTTCAAGAAGCGATTGCAACCCCGGTGATTGCCGGAATCCGTCCTGCACCGCTCAAAGCCGAAGAAATAACACGCGCACTGGGGTCCGACGGACAATGCCGTTTCATTCGCGCCGTGAACGCCGATCCCATTCTGGTCACGGACGGGGCGGGGAACGGCGTCGCCAAGATATCCGGATCGCTGGTCAACTTCACGTCGCAAGACACAGTGACGTCCGGTGGCGTCCTGTCTGCCGATGGTGGCCAATTCACGCTGGCGCCGGGTGACGCGGACGGTGAAGACGCCACCCTGCTGTTTGAATTGACGGGAGAGACGCCTCTGACTGTCGGATTTACCGGGTATTGGACCTGCAACGGTTAAAGGATTTAAAGGAACGCGTCATGACGAGAGAGGCAAAATCCACCCCGAAGACGGCGGTTTTGTACCGAATGGTGATGGAGGAGCATGTTTGTCCCTATGGGCTGAAAATCGAAGGACCTGCTTGAGCGGGAGGGGTATTCGATTGAGGACCGGCCTCTGAACACCCGCGAGGAAACGGATGCTTTCATGGAAGAACACGGTGTCGAAACGACTCCGCAGACCTTTATCGGCAATGAAAGAATTGGTGGCTATGACGCGCTGAGGGAATTTTTCGGCCAGGACGTAAAGGATGACGACGAGACGACTTATCAACCCGTCATTGCGATATTCGCGGTCGCATTCCTTATGGCGCTTGGTCTCAGTTGGGCGTTTTACGGTTCGATCCTGACGCTGCGGGCATTCGAGTGGTTCATCGCGATCTCGATGAGCTTTCTTGCTGTTCAAAAACTGCAGGACGTCGAGACGTTTTCCACGATGTTTCTGAACTACGATCTGCTTGCCCAGAAATGGGTGCGCTATGGCTATGTCTATCCCTTCGGCGAAGCACTTGCCGGTATTCTCATGGTCGCCGGTGCCTTGGTCTGGATCAGCGCGCCTGTTGCACTGTTCATCGGTACGGTCGGAGCGGCTTCAGTTTTCAAGGCCGTCTACATCGATAAGCGCGAGATCAAGTGCGCCTGCGTGGGCGGCGGTTCAAACGTGCCGCTGGGTTTCGTGTCCCTGACCGAAAACCTGATGATGATATTCATGGGCGTCTGGATGTCGGCGCGTGCGATGGGCCTCTTTTAGGCCTGACCATCCGTTTTCAAAGCGGTCACAGGGTCGCCAAGTGCAGCCCTGCTCAGCGCGTCGAGAACGGCTTCGGACGTCAGAACCTCGGACAGGATGATCCCGTCTGGCGCGTTTGGCCCGTAGACGATGTTGAACGGGATGCCAAACCTGTTGTGGCTTTCCAGATACCGGGAAATGTCAGTGCTGGGCCTAGTCCAGTCTGCCCGCATCGCAACGACATTATCACCCCGCAGTTGGTCGACCACGGGCGCACGGTCCAGCACCAGCGTCTTGTTGGCCTTGCACGTCAGGCACCAGTCTGCGGTCACGTCGACAAAGACGGTTTTTCCCTGCGACACCAGTTTCGGTATCTCGGAGCGATCGAACGCGACCCAGTCCTGGCCCACCGCTCTCGTCTGCGGCGGGATTGTCAGCGCCGTCGGCACCAGAAGGCTGAGAACAGCAACCACCACCAGCGCTGTCGGGCGCGTCAATCTGCCCGGCAAACGTATTGTTGCGAGAAGAATGAAAAGGCTCGTCATAAGCAGCACGGTCATGGCCACCCGGCCACCCGCCACCCCTATCAGTACCCAGAGCAGCCAGATCGCGGTCCCGGCCAGAAGACCGGCAAGCACCCATTTGACGACAACCATCCAACGTCCCGGCCTGGGCAACAACCGGACCAGACCAGGCTTCCCCGCCAGAACCAGATAGGGCAGGGAGAGCCCAAGCCCCAGAGCCGTGAAAACGAGAATGACATCAATCGGGCGCCCGGACAGGGCAAAGGCAACCGCTGTCCCCAAAAACGGGGCCGAGCAGGGCGTGGCCAGCACCGCCGCGAAGGCGCCTGTTGCAAAATCTCCGCCATACCCGTCGCGACCGCTTGATCTGGCCAGCCGTGACTGCAACCCGGAGGGCAATGAAACTTCGAACACCCCGAACAGATTGGCAGAGAACACGGCAAGCACCAGAAACATGACGGTCAGGAAAACAGGGCTTTGGAATTGCAGGCCCCACCCAACGGTGACGCCGACGGATTGCAGAACCAGAATGATTGCGGCGAGGGCCCACATGAACACCAGAACGCCAAGCGCCGACATCAGGAACCCATTCCGGACCTCGTGCGCTGGCTTGTTTCCATGATTGAGAACCGATGTCAGCTTGATGGACAGGACAGGCAGAACACAGGGCATGACATTCAGGATCAGACCGCCAAGAAAGGCAAAGGCCGCAATCGCCAGGATTTGCGTCAGATCCGGCAGGTTCGCCATAACCTCGAATGGTGCACCCGGGATGCGGTCTGACCAAGCGGGCTGCGCTGTCACCGCGCGTGATCCATCGGTCAAAGTCAGTTGCAGGGGCGGCGGATCCTCCCCTTGCGCGAGAAGAGGCAGCTTGGCCCAAAGGGCTGTTCCCGCATCATCGGTTCGGATGTCCGGTTTGCCAAAGGTGAATTCCGGCCCCAGTTCCGGAAAGATATCCGGCTTCACAAAGGCATTCGCACTGCGCGCCGTCACATAAAGCGCATCATCCGCGATCACCGCCGTTTCGACAATGATGTCGCTCTCTTCGGGACCAAGCGGCACCCGCTGGGCATACTCCGAAATCAGGCCCGCCGCCTTCGCGTCAATCCCGGTGCCCGCCGGAATTGTCAGTGCGAGATCGAAATCATGCGGCACACAGACAGTCGAGCACGCCAGCAATGAAACACGCGCCTGCAATGTTGCGGACTGGCCCGCAGTTTCGAGAACTGCCTGAATGGGCAGGACGACACGGGTCTTGTAGCCAAAATTCTCGATGCCGAATGCCGTGAAGCGCTCAGGCGCGGGCCAGAGCATCTGTGCGCTCACCAGATTTTCCGATCCATCCCATGAAATTTCAGGCGGCAGACCCACCTCGCCGGGCGAACGCCAATAGGCTTTCCAGCCCTCGGCCAGCTCGACATCCAGGCCAAGGGAAAGGGTTCTGGAGGTTTCCGCGACCCCATTTTCAACGGAGATGAGCCGGGCCGTGATTGTTGAATTCTCGTAGGTATCGCTCGATGCAGCAAAGCCCATGGAGGCCCAAAGGCAAGCCATGAGAAGGAAGAATAGGCGCAACGTGGTTCGCATCATCTTTTGGCTCGCTTCCACCCTTGTCCCGAGATCGAAATCCGAAGCACCTCTATGGCTGCATCTCCCGGTTGGTCAACTTTACAAACGGATACAATGTCGTTTGTGAAGCCATCCCGCTGCGAGAATAACGCGACGAAGTCCGCGTTCGTAGCAGGAAGGCCAATAGAAGCTTTTTTCTTCATTGAACATTTCAATCGCAACCGCGGCCTCCAACCTTCCAGCGCTGGAAATTGAAACCAAATGCGGATGACTTAGTTGAACGCTTAGCAATTGAGAGAAGGAAGAAGAGGTGTTGTCACATTAACGGTCCTGAGGTTGCTGGTTCATTGATCTGGGCGTAGGCGGTGTCGATGCAGACACAAAAG
>NZ_JBIFFU010000081.1:0-1176 GCF_043557315.1 Sulfitobacter sp. 1A12779 | reverse complement strand
CTAGTGCTCTGAGTCTGACACTTCCTACCTGTTTCCGCGAGTTTCATCGAGCTTGTCCAGCGCGCGACGTTCCCGGGTGAGGATATCCTCTGCGGTTTTGGTCCATTTGAAGGGCCTTGGCTTCTCGTTGTGGTGGGCCAGATAGTCGTAGATCGCGGCCTCAAGATCATCGACGCTGGAATAGCTGCCGCGCCGGATGCGCCTTGATGTGATCTCGGCAAAGAAGCGCTCCACCAGGTTCAGCCATGACGCGCTGGTGGGCGTGAAGTGCAGCTTGAAGCGCGGATGCTTTTCGAGCCAGGCCTTTACCTCAGGCGTCTTGTGGGTGGCGTAGTTGTCGAGCACCAGATGCACATCGCGCCGCGTGGGCACAGCCTTGTCGATCTGTCGGAGGAATTTCAGGAACTCCTGCGCACGATGGCGTGGCATGCAATCGCCAATGACGGTGCCTGATTTCACATCCAGCGCAGCAAACAGCGTGGTCGTGCCATGGCGTTTGTAATCGTGCGTTACGGTCGCGGCACGGCCCTTCTTGAGCGGCAGTCCGGGCTGGGTGCGATCCAGCGCCTGGATCTGGGATTTCTCATCGACGCAGAGCACCACGGCACGGTCTGGCGGGTCGAGGTAGAGCCCGACGATATCGGTGACCTTCTCCTCGAACTTTGGGTCGTTCGAGACCTTGAACCCCTTCGTGAGATGCGGCTTCAAGCCAGCTTCTGCCCAGATGCGGCCGACGCTCGACGGCGAGATGCCCATGGCTTCGGCCATTAGTGCGCGGCTCCAGTGCGTTGCATTGGGCGGGGTTTCCTGCACCGTCTTGGCGATCACCTTCAGCCTTGTTTCCACGGGCAAAGGCGGCACCCGCGAGGGTCGCGTCTTGTCACGCTTGAGACCGGCCACGCCCTCATCGAGATACCGCTGCTGCCAGCGCCAGACCGTGGGTTTCGACGTGCCCGCGCGTCGCATAATCTCGAACGTGCCATGACCGTCCGCTGTGGCCAGGACGATCTCGGCCCGCCAGACAAGCTTGCGCGCAGTGTTGCGGTTGCTGATCAGGGCTTGAAGCTCAGTACGGTCGGCGGGGCCAAGGTAAAGGCAGATGTCATCGCGTCTCATGCCTCAAATATGGCACATCACGTTGCCGATGGGAATCTCCTGTCAGGTGGAGAACACTAG
>NZ_JBIFFU010000022.1:0-37645 GCF_043557315.1 Sulfitobacter sp. 1A12779 | reverse complement strand
GCTTTTTGTCGATGCTCATACGTGGGTCTCCTTATAGAGCAGTTACCACGCCAGAGCACAAAATTCAGGACAGTCCCCGAGTTGATGGCGGTCCACGTAATCCCCGTCCATTGCTAGGATATCTTGCGCTCCCGTTTTGCGCCATTCGTCGAGCCAAACGCCCCGCCCCGCGCCGAAATCGATCACAGATGTAGGTTGCAACTGGGGCGCCAAAAGGGCCAAGACTTCGCGTGCAGAGCGGCGTGCCCCTTGGTCGATATAATTAAAGAATGTGTCAGAATAGATATGGGACATATAGCTACGCTTTAGATGTGTTGGGTTTGGCAAACACCCACAGGCTCATAAAGAGAAAGTTCTGAATGGGGAGGATCACTGTTACAATGAGGGCCGCAGCCCAGGGGGGAAGTGCAAAATAGGAGGCTGCGGCTCCTGTGATGAGGGAAGAGGTGACAGCGCCTCCTGTGACCATCAGGCCAAAGCGTATCATTTGACGGGGGTCATTTAACTGCCGATCAAAAGTCAGTCGCGCTTGCCCGACATACTGGAGTATCACAGCGGACCCGAACGCGAGAGCGTTGGCAAACTCTTGGTGCAGTCCGGCATGCAAGAGGATGAGGTAGAGGCTGACGTAAACCCCAGCAGTGGTGCCGCCCACGAGCGCAAATGAACAAAGCTGGTTCAGCCGAGGCATGGTTTTAGACAACTTTGCGCAAGGGCAGCAAGGTTGCACTGCGTGTGTCTTCTGAAACGAAATAGAGAGGCCGGTTTTTGGCTTCTATGTACAGGCGGCCGATATATTCGCCCAAGATGCCCAGTGTCAGCAGTTGCACCCCTGAAAACAGGCTGATGGCCAGTACGATAGAAGCCCAACCGGGTGCGGTTTGATAGATAACTAGCGAGTAGATGACATAGATCATCATGAGAGCCGAAAAGCCGAGACTGGCGAAGGACATGCGAGTGGCAAACTTCAGCGGTTTGGTCGAAAACGCGGTCATCGCATCGGTGGCAAATCGTATCATCTTGCGCAAAGGGTATTTGGTTTCACCCAACTCTCGAGGCGCGCGGGTATACTCGATGCCGATTTGGCGAAAGCCTGCCCAAGCAAACATGCCCCGCACGAAGCGCGCGCGCTCTGGCATCAACAAAACGGCATCGAGGGTTTTGCGGTTAACCAAACGAAAGTCGCCGGTGTCACGAGGGATGTCGACATCGGACATTGCATTTAGGGTGCGGTAGAATGCCCAGGCGGTTGCGCGTTTGAACAGCGTCTCACCTTGTCGTTCGCGACGTCGCCCGTAGACCACATCATAGCCTTGGTCCATCATGCTCATCATATCGCTCAGCAGCTCTGGCGGGTCTTGTAGATCAGCATCGAGCATAAAAATACGCTCCCCTTGAGCTGCTTCGAGCCCTGCGGTGAGTGCGATCTGATGGCCACGGTTTGCTGAGAGTTTGAGGCCGCGTAGGCAGGAGCAGGTTGCTTGGGCGCGTTCGATTTCGGCCCAGGTCCCATCTGTAGAGCCATCATCGACCAGTAGGATTTCTGCGCGTGGGCCGTATGGGGCGATCACCTGGGCAAGACGGTCTACCAGAACCGGAATTGACGCTTCTTCGTTCATGCAGGGCACGACAACGGAGATCAGCATAGGGCCACCACCTTAGTTTATCTACTTTCGTTCACCTTTGAGATGGAGCTACCGTTAGAATATGGCCTCATTAAGGTCGGAGTTGGGCTTAAGGCGGTGGCGGGATGCCCGCAATGGCACGCCCAAGCTTGTCTTGCAGCGTGCCTCTATTTTTTTTGGGTGGGGGGAGCTAATCGGTCTGTGGTGGAAGCTAGCGCATCAGCAATTTGGCAACGCTGTTAAACGTACCAGATACCATCATCAATTGCCGCTGTGGTCTTGGATATATTCTCGGTGCTCTCAGAGAAGTACTGCATTGTTTCGGCGCGGCTGATCCCTTTTTCCTGTTCCGTGGTCCAAAAATCATACCCTGCTTGGTCTGGGTCGCGGTCCAGCACGTTATTGTAGAGTAGTGTTAAGAATGCTTGATCAGAGAGGGATGCCGGGTCTCCATAGGCACCCGAAAACTCTTCAGATTGCATGAAGTATTCAGCCATTTGAACGAGGTTGACGTTACCTTGGTCGTAGTTGTCGATCCAAAACCCGAGGCCTTCTGGATCGGGTTCTCGATCAAATGCGGCTTGGTACAACCGGTAAGCTTTCCCGGCATTGCCGAACTCGTCGAAAGCAATAAACCCATCATCAAACTGTAGCCGTTCGATGCTCAACAAGCTATCCAGGCTGTCATCTGTGAGGTTGCGAACGGTGAATGTGTTTGCATTGGCGCCATCGGTTATCTGAAAGGAGTCCGAGAGCCCTTCAAACCTAACGGTATCGATTCCTTCTAGACCGCTATAAGTGTCGATCTCAGAAGTCGCGATCATCAAATCATCCGCTGGGGTCCCGATTTTGACCGATATGTTGTCTTCTGGTCCTGTGCTCGGCTTTGGGCCATATATTTCCTGAATGCCTGCAATGTCTCCGCTGCTAAGAACAGGTCCAGTATAGCCTCTGGGGAGCATAATCGAATTAGGGGCGTCAGAGTGGTCAAGGCCTATCGCGTGCCCCACCTCATGTATGGCGGTTTCAAAGAACTGTTCTATTGTTTGCCGCCCGATTTCGGCCCTGTCAAAACCGATTTCGGCTTCTATAAAGCTCGTGTTGCTATATCGATAATATGCAAGGCCAAGGGTCCCGCCCGGACCGTCAATGTCTTCATATCCGAGGCGGATATTGACGTCTCGATCGTCAGACACTTCGATAAAATCAATGTCTGCAACGTCTTCCCACATCTGAAATGCTTGGCGTATGACATCTCTTTGCTCTGCACCTGTAATGCTTTCGCTAAAGTTGATGATATCACCTTGAGAAGTGGCGAAGCTCCAGTACACCACTCCCCCAGCTTCGCCAAGTTCCGCGGGGCCCCACTTCGGGCCTAGGAGTTTGTATTCCATGGAAAATATCCTCTAAAGCCTATGCGCGCGATGCAGGGGCCTATTTCTATTAGAGCTTCAGTCGATCGGGTGGTCGAGTGCCATTTTGCAGGCGGAGGCGGCTAGAATGGGGAACGAGTGGGGGCGGGTCAACTCTATAGGGTGCTTGGCTTCAAACGCTTCAAAACTTTGCCTCGGTTACAGCAGTTGCGTTAGACCAATTCCTCCACGACTTCAGCCAGTTTAGCGCGCCAATCTGGCGGCTGAATGCCAAAGTCTGCTTCCAAGGAGGTGCAGTCCAGCCGAGAGTTCAAAGGTCTCTGCGCTGTTGTGGGATACGCGGAGGCGGGTATGCCGGAGACAGCCACATTTTGCCCTGAGCAGGCAAATATTTCGCGCGCGAAGCCTGCCCAGCTTACGAAGGGCGCTCCGGCGAAGTGATAGGTGCCGCCGCCTTGGCCCGCGATCATTGCTTCAGCCATTTTGAGTAAGGCCTGTGCAATAGCGCACGCAGGGGTCGGCCCACCGATCTGGTCATCCACCACATTCAACTGGTCGCGCTTTTGTGCAAGCTCAAGCATGGCAGTCACAAAATTCCGGCCCGTGGCGGAGAATACCCAAGAAGTGCGCAAGATTGCATGCGCTCCTCCTGCAGCGCGGACCGCGGCTTCTCCCGCGGCCTTGCTGCGCCCATAGGCGTTTAGAGGGGAAACCGGGTCTTCGGGGCGCCAGGGACGTTGCCCGCTGCCCTCAAACACGTAATCTGTTGAAACATGTAAGAACGGGATAGAGGCGTCAGCGCAGGCACGCGCCATGGCCCCGGGAGCTGTTGCGTTTATGGTAGTGGCCAGCGCTTCTTCTTCCTCGGCGCGATCAACCGCCGTGTAAGCTGCAGCGTTAATCACCGCTGAGGGCTGTGCGGCATGTATTGCTGCTGCACATGTATCGGGTTTTGTCAGATCGGCAGCTTCTCGATTGAGGAATAGTGCATCTGGCGCGCTTGAGCGCAGCGCAGCGGCGAGTTGCCCTGTTGAGCCGAAAACCAGCAGGCTCATGCTCGGCCCAGCCGATTGCCGACCCCGTCACGCTGTTGCAGCGCTTGCCACCATTCGGGATTGTTGAGGTACCACGTCACCGTACGGCGCAAGCCCTCCTCAAGGGTCATGGAGGGTCGCCAGCCGAGTTCTTCTCGGATGCGACTGGCGTCAATCGCATACCGTGCATCGTGACCGGGGCGATCCTCGACGAAGGTGATGAGATCGGCATAGGGGTGGTCCGCCGGATGCAGCTCATCCAACAGCGTACAAATCTGACGCACCAGATCAATGTTGCGGGCTTCGGCATTGCCACCAATATTATAAGTCCGCCCGGGAGCGCCTTTTGTGAGAACTGTCAGCAGAGCGTCGGCGTGATCATCGACGTAGAGCCAATCGCGCACATTCTCGCCCGTACCATACACCGGGATTGGCTTGCCCGCCAAAGCGTTGAGGATCACCACGGGGATTAGTTTTTCGGGGAAGTGATGATGGCCATAATTGTTGGAGCAATTGGTGATCAGAACCGGTAAGCCGTAAGTTTCGCTCCAGGCACGCACGAGATGGTCGGAGGCTGCCTTTGAAGCTGAATAGGGGCTATTGGGGGCATAGGGGGTCTCTTCGGTAAAGTATCCTTCGGTGCCGAGACTTCCGTATACCTCGTCAGTCGAGACGTGGTGAAACCGGAAACTGGTTTGGCGGCCATGCGCCTCCCAGTACGCCCGCGCGGCTTGCAGCAAGGAATATGTGCCAGTTACATTTGTATCGATAAATGCCCCAGGCCCATCAATGGAACGATCGACATGGCTTTCGGCCGCAAGGTGCAGCACCGCATCGGGCTGGTGATTGGTAAAGATCTGCGCCAATGCCTTGCCATCTCGGATGTCAGCATGTTCGAAGGCATATTCAGGCATACCTGCGACATCATTCAGGTTATCGAGGCAGGCGGCATAGGTTAGCGCGTCTACGTTCACCACCGCATGCCCTCTGGTCAACGCAAGCCGCACCACGGCAGACCCGATAAAACCGGCTCCCCCGGTGACTAGCAACTTCATGAGGGGCGCTCCCAGGTAAAATGCGCGGCGTGCTCTGCGAGAAGAGGCGCTGTTGCGTCTTTATCGGACAGGACCGGCGCGCCCCCTTCAAGGCCCCAATCAATGTTGAGCGCAGGATCGTCCCAGCGGACGGCCGCATCGCACTCTGGAGCATAGGTATCGGTGCATTTGTAGATGATTTCAGTCATCGGCGCGCGGGTGATGAACCCATGCATGAAGCCAGCCGGGATCAATAGTTGGCGGCCATTCTCAAAGCTGAGTTCAACGCCAACCCACTTTCCAAAATTTGGTGAGCCATGTCGGATATCTACTGCCACATCGTAAAGCGCTCCTCTCCCACAGCGCACCAGCTTTGTTTGGGCATGGGGAGGGGTTTGGAAATGCAGGCCGCGTAAGGTGTTGGGCGCCATCGATAACGAGTGGTTGTCTTGCACAAAGTGATGATTGATCCCGGCGGCGGCCAATGTTTGAGCATTCCAGCTTTCGCTAAAAAAGCCGCGTGCGTCCCCGTGGCGGGTTGGGGTCAGGATCAATACGCCAGGCAGGGACGTTTCTTCTATCTGCATCATATACCCGTTACTATAATCGACCTTATCTGCGTTTTTACGCGCTCTTTGATAGCAACAGCCCTTGGCGTTGAGCTATGCTTGCGGGTTTTTTTTAGGCGGCACTTTTAGTACTGGAAGCCGTAAATGCTCTTCAGGGCATTGTCGCACTTAAAGCGCGCTCAAGTTCATTCCGGCGTCTCTTCGGCTGTGCGCCTGCTGCGATATGCGGTTAGCTGTGTTTGGCGTACCTTCTGCAACATGCTTTGCAAAGACGTCCAATCTTCGAGAGACATGTCACCGCGTGTGACAGCGTCTACCTCTTCCCCTACGTCTTTTAGAGCCGTCAGGAGCGGGGCTGCTTTCTGGGTGACCTGAACTATTTTGGCGCGACGGTCATTCGGGTCAGCGCTGCGGGACACCAGGCCTGCGGCCTCAAGATTTTTCAAAACGCGCGCGGCGCTCATTGCCCCAAAGCCCGTTAGATCGCTTAGTTTATTCTGGTTCAAGGGGCCGAAGCGGGCGATATTTGCCAATGTTCGTGCTTCACTTGGGCTGATGCCGAGCGCGGCCTTCTGTACTTTTCGCTCAAACTCCAGTCGCAATATGCGAGTGATATCAAGTAGTAAGAATAGGGTGATGTTGGAGTCTATGGGTTGCATGAAAGGCCCTGGTCGTTTGTCGTGCAGGCAATACTAAGAGAGGCATATGAATTAAAGCTGTTCCTAAGCCTCAGCCAAAGTTGCACCGTCACATTCTGTCACGATCCTACTTTTGGCACCAACCCGTTGTTTGCCGCCGGGGCGCAAAGCGCTTTTGTGATGTGTTGCGCCAACTCTTCGACGTGAGGGGGGTACAGCATCGTAATGTGGCCGCCCTTGACCTGGATTATATCAAAGCCGGCTTTTGCAACGCTTTTCCAGCCAAGCCCATTTGCGAAGACGGCCTTGGCATCAAAAGGGTCGTCGGCTTTGAAGATGGTGAGCTTGCGCGGGTAAGGGGCTGGTACATAGTTTGAAATGGCCAGTTCGCTTAATGCGACAAACTGGGCAACAGAGCGCGTTTCATCGTAGGCAGGAGGTCCTTCCGGGCCGGCTTCTTTTAGCCTGGCCATCTCTTCAGCATGAAGCCTTTCGCCGCGCCGTTCTTGCTTAAGCTTGTCGAGATAGGGTTTGCCTTGTTTGAGAAGGTTTTTGAAATGCACCCATCTATGCCCGAGGCGGCCTTTCCGGATGCGCCCATCAGGTCCGCTGGCATCAAGGAATATTAGGGCCTGCACATCGCGGCCTGCGGCGAGGAGTTGCTGAGCCACTTCAAATGTAATGAAGCTGCTGACCGATACCGCCACAAGGGAGACTGGCCCTTTGGGCCGATGCTGGTTGATCTGCTCTACGTAGAATGCGGCTAAGGCTTCAACCGTTGATGGCAGCCCTTCTTTGCGTATCCCGATTGTAATGCCGAACAAGGGTTGGTTGGGGTTCAGTGCGTTCGCCAAAGGTAGGAAAAAGGAATTGTTCTCTCCCAATGCATGTATCGCGTAAAGCGGCGTGCGCCCTCCTTTAGGCTGTAAGGGGATGACGCAGGATCGATCCTCGGCTTTGGTTGTGATCAGCTTTGCGATGCCAGCCGGGCTTGGATCTTGATAGAGCAAGCTTGGGTCAACGGGCGTGTCAAAGGTCTTCTCCAGAAGGGTGTTGAGGCGCAGAATTGAAAGAGAATTGCCACCGAGATCAAAAAATGAGCTGTCTGCGGCAACGGGGCTGGTTTCCAGTACAGCTTCAAAAAGTTCTGCTATCCGGCGGGTATGGGGGCTGTCGGTTTTGAGTTGTGTCTCTGGGCTCTGAACCGCGTCTTGGGGGATCGGGAGGGCTGCCACATCAATCTTGCCCCCTGGGGTGCGCGGCCAAGTTTCTACGTAAGAGAGGTCTGGCAACATGTGGGGAGGAAGTTTTTGAGAGAGATCGGCTTGGATGTCTTGTTCTGAGGGTGGGGCCGTTGCACGGGCCGCAGAGTACCAAGCCACCAGTCTTCCAGTCTTGTCATCTGGTACAGCAACATAAGCACGTGCCACGTCGCGCCGCTCTTCTAACAGGCTTTCGATTTGATTGGGATCAATCCGGAAGCCCCGAACTTTGAGCTGACGATCCATCCGCCCAACAAAGTTCAAAAGCCCGTCTTGCCAGTACACCCGATCCCCGGTGCGGTAACTGCGTCCCGCTAAAGTGCCCTTATGGGTTTGGAAGCCTGTGCGCTTCGCATCCTCATCAATCACATAGCCTTCGGCGACAGCGGGGCCGGAAATGCAAAGCTCGCCTTGAGCCCCCATTGGAGCGAAAGACCCATCGGCGGCCAGAACCCATGCGCAGGCGTGCGCAAGCGGGCGACCGATCGGAACAGAATGCCGCAAAGGGCGATCATCCGTTACTTCATAAGCCGTGCACGTGATGGTGGTTTCTGTAGGGCCATATCCGTTGATCCATCTGACCTTAGGCGCGATATCGCGCCACCTGCGCAAGATCGATAGGGGGACGCGCTCACCTCCTACGATGACCATGCGCAGATGAGGCGGCACAAGGCTATCATGGGTTTTTAAGAAAAGGGTAAGCTCCACCCAGAAGCCCGTTGGTAGGTTGAGCAAAGTTATGCGATGTGTCTCGCAGGCTTGCAGAAATGCTGAGATAGATTGGGACATTTCAGGGCTGCGGAGCAGCAAAGCGGCCCCAGAAAGAAGCGTCGGAATGATCTCTTCGATCGCGACGTCGAAGCTGAGGCTTGCAAACTGCAAGACCCGATCTTCAGGAGATAGATCGAACAGCTTAGTGACGGCTGCGGCATGAGCGGCGAGAGATGCCTGTGATACCACAACACCTTTAGGGCGCCCTGTGGTGCCGGACGTAAATAGAATGTAGGCGTTCCGGTGCTCGCTCATATGGCCGCGATCTGGGGCGGACGCTTGGCGCTCTTGCATTTGTTCGTAGCTTAATGCCAGCGTCGCCAAATTGAACAGCGGAGCGTTGGGATCTGTTAGAATGATTTTGGCGCCGCTGTCTTTTGCCATGATGGCGAGAGTTGTCTTCGGATAGGTCGGGTCCATCGGCACAAAGGCCGCGCCTGCTTTCCAAATCGCGAGAATGGCCACCACGAAGGCCGGGCTGCGTGTGGCGCAGATGCCAACCACATCGCCGTGAGCGATCCCCCGATCTATAAGACGTTGGGCGAGCGCATTGGCTGCTGCATCAAGCTCGCCGTAGGTTAGTTTGCCGCCCCCAATCCGCTCTAAAGCCGTGCGGTCAGGCCAGTGAGTTGCTTGTCGTTCAAAGGCGGTGATGCAACAGGGCTCAGATACTCTTGTATCTGTTGCGCTGGCGAGGAATTCGAGACGCTGCCTCTCGCCTTCATCGAGCATGGAGAGCTGGGCCAACTGTGTTGTCGGGGGGGCATGCGCCAGCTCGCAGAGCAGGTTCTTTAAGTAGCGGGCCAGGCGAGGGGCTTGGGGCACCTGTTTGCCGTCATACTCCACCTCGAGCCGCAACGCCTCATCTTGATAGGCCGCGACAGTAAGGGGAAGGTCATCCTCTTCATGCAGCTCCACGCGGCGGTGTTGCCATGCGTCGCCATAGTCTTGCATGCGCACATCAAGAGAGGCTGTCTCGAACATTAGCGAAGATTCAAGCAATGGTTTGCCTGGTGGAACATTCGTAAGACGCCGCAAACCTGCGAGCGGTGTATGTTCAAAGGGGCGTATCTCAAGCTGACCTTTGCGGACGCTACGCAAGAGCGTGCCGATGGATAGGTCTTGGTCCAGCTTAACGCGAAAAGGGACCGTAACGATGAAGCACCCAAGGGCAGTTTTGGTGTTCTCAAGCAGGTGTCTTCCGCTGAGAGTCATGCCAAAGACAGCATCCGCGCGGCCTGTAAATCGCGCAAGCACAATGCCCCAAGCTGCGCAAACCACTGTACTGAGGGTCACACCCGTGGCTTTTGCCAAGGAAACCAGAGCTTTTGTTTCGTGCGTAGTTAACTGCTGGGTCAGTGTTTCTTTACGACCTGGATCTTGGCGAAAATCAATGAGGCCCGTGTCACCCTCCCAGTCTTCAAGGGTTCGGGCAAAATAAGCTTCTCCCGCGGCATGATCCAAAGCTTCCGATATAGCGCAGTGATGCAAGAAGACGTCGTTTGAAACCTCAGGCGCAATAGGCGAAGGACGCCCGGCCTCTATGGCCTCATAGTTGGTAAAGGCCTGAGCCAAGAGAGGAGCGAAGCTGCGCCCGTCGAGCAAAGCGTGCGGGAAAGACCAAACTAAGATACTGGAGGCCGGCCCGGTCCGTATTAGGGTGAGCCGAAAGCAGGGGGCTGCGTCGAGCGGGCAGCCTTTGGCGCGGTCAGTTTCCAGAAATGCTTGAAGCTGTTGGCGTATATCATCCGGTGAGACAGGAGCCCAATCTAGCGTTTCGACGGCCACATTTTGAGGCGTCGCTATATGCTGTGCTGGAGGTGCTGCTCCCCGTGAATGTATCGCCAGCCGGAGGACGGGAGACTGTTCAACGAGACTTTGAAAAGCCGCCACAAGGATGTCGGGGTTCAAGCATTCTTGAGCAAGGTGGCAGACAATTTGTTCAAGATATAACCATGGCCGCTTTGAAGATGCGGCCATCATAGCCTCTTGAACAGGCGTCAAGGGCACGGACTGGGTTTGGAAATACATTCGTAAAATCTCAACGCTTAATATTGACCAGCATAAGCGCATTGCGCCCAAAAAAGAACACAATTTCTACGTGAGACCGCGCAGGGGGCATTGTTATATAGCTGTGCGCCGCCGGATGCCTCTTGGCTGAATTAGAGGGTCAGCGCAAAAGCATGGCTCCGCATGGCCGGGAGGGATGGCGAGTATGCATATGTTTAAAAGGGAAAATGCGATCCTGAGCAGCTGAGGCTGGCGAGGCGTACCGGGGGTGTGACGGCCGCGGGCATATCCTGGGTGTCAGCTTGCGCCACAGTCACTGGAGCGGCAGTAGTTTGTACAGCATAGGCTTTATCTAATGCTGCCAAGTGGTGCCCTATGGTAAATGTCATCGAGGCCATAAGTGCGCCTGTGATGATCGCGGGGAGGGTCCGCCCACCCGACGCGCGCTTGTTCGAAAATATGTTCATTCCCTCGCTCCCGGCCGCTCGCTTAATAGGGGAATGTGGGGAAATTAAGGCCTTGAAGCTTATTGATATTTTTTAAAAGCCTCACCTCCAGCAGGGTCGGCAACGAAGTCAAAGAATGCGGCCGCGGGATGTGCGGCGTGTAAGCGTTCAAACAAGTCTCGTGCTTCAGAAAGCTGAGAAAAGATCTGCTCTGCAAGTGAAATATATACGCTTTCTTGAGGTTCCCCTTGTGCAACACAGACCACGAAGTCGCCTCTTTCTGCCGCAAAGCGGTAGGTTTCATTGTCAGGGCTGAGCTCAGCAAGGAGACTGGCAGGAACCAGATCGATCCTAAGACTTTGAGAGTAGAAATTCGCGATCTTTTTAAACACTGGGCCAGGCACCTTTTTGCATAAGATCACATTATGAAATGGGCGACTCATCCGCAACGTGCGTCAAAGAAACAGCGGACTGCGGACGTTCGCGGCCATACCGCTCGACAGCCGCCTATCCGCTCGATGAAGAGGGCGTGCGGAAGGCTACCTATTAGCAAGCTTGCTCAAATCGCGGTCATTCGGAGGCGGCCTGCGCCCTGCACTTGACACGTACCATCAAACCGAAACGGTGCGCATCTTCGGCGCAAAGGGGCTATTTATAGCCCCCAAAGAATCGCATAGAGACCATCCATCACCTTGTGTCCCTCTTCCGCAGAAAGCTGATGGACTGGGTCAAGGTGGCGTATTCGATTGGCCTCGACGGTGAGTGGCATGTGGGTTCGAATGCGAAAAGCGCTACTCGCAATTTTTGTATCAACGGTGAGCTTCGACAGTGGCGGAAGCTCGTCGTTTGGCAAGACCGGCAAAAGGACGACTGTGTTTAGATCTAGTAAATGATCGGCTTGAACAACCAGGTAGAGATCACCAGCGATTTCGAAGATGTCAAATTTTTGCATCGGGCCCTGGGTGGTTTAGGGCCAAATGAGCGCCTGGGACGCCGCTGCTTTTGATCTGCTCTGCTTCATCGGCAATCGCAACTTCATTCTCGCGGAACCATGCAGCAGCGCGCTCTTGAGGGCTTCCAGCCGCCATATCCGCGGCAACAAGGGTTTTGATGTAATCGGTCGTGCTTGTGCCTCGGGCAGCTGCCCACGCTTTTAGTTGTGCTTTTTCATCAGGGTGCAGTCTTATTGTCAGATTGCTCATGAGGCCTCCAGCATCATTATGCACTAACGATATAAACCTGATGTCAGTGCGCTTCAAGTTGCGAATATGTTTCGGCTGCCGAATGTAGCTCCCCATCACCCGCGCGCAGAGCGCAGCTTGGTATGTTTCGGTTTAATAAAGCAAAAAGCTCCTTCGGTTCGGTGGATTGGAGAAAGCCAGTCGGGCAGATATCTTGGCAAGAAGGAGCTCCTCTTTTACGGCGTCTTAATTCCAGGGAAAGTTCTCCGCTAAAACTGCTGATTGGTCGATGCGCGCCCCATAAACCCCTGCCAGAGTGCCAAGCAATAAACCATTGCTACGCGTGTTCAGTACGGATTGCGGCCACCTAACCGTTTGGGTGTATCGTTCTAAAAGTGTGCCCCCTTGTTGATCGGCTGAGCGAGTAAAGGAAGTTGCTATGGAGAACTATCGTGCGCACCGCGGTGCTGAGACAGCAGATGCGAAAGCAATGCGCGATAAGGCTAATCACACATTGATACATCTGGTCGCTGTGATGGAGGTGGAGTTTTTGGCGCCAAAGCAGTTGCGGCATCTGCCCGAACAAGCGCGTCCTGAGCAGGCTCTTAGGAATATCCCACCAAACTGGTTCTCGAAACCTTTAGCCGGGGTGGACTGGCGCGCTTTGGCTGCAGAAGCGCGCTGCGAGATTGAAAGCTATGATGAGCTGCTCTTTTGTTTGCATGCCGTGCGGGAGTTCAAATCGCAAGCAACTGCACTGAACCCATGGTCGGGTGCAGGTAAGGATGGGCTACTCTCACCTGTGAATTTCAAAGAGCAGATGCGAAGCGAGATACAAAGGCTGCAGGCGACTGTTGCCATGATCGCACTGGGGTGTGACGCTTTGCCCGTCGCGGCACCTCTTCCAAGAAGAGAGCAAGATGAGCCTATGCTGTCAGGTCTGCGAAGGCCTTACGTTTATCAGTTTAGGAGCTCTGTAACGGAAGCGTTTATCAAGAGTTGGAGGTGGAAGGATACTTTGCTGGCGGCCTCTGAAAGCTACGCCTCAGGCTATATCCCGCGGCTGTTGGTTTTTGAGGATGTTGGAGCCTCCGCTTTGCTGCGCTTAGAGAGGTCTTACGCAAAGTTTGGCGGTAACGTCTTCTCTGGCGAGGTGGCGTGGGAGCATGTCGCTGCAGGGGCGGGCGAAGATATACAGCGTTTCATAGCGCGTTATTGTCGTGATCCATTTGCGCTTGTGCCTGCTATGCGTCCAGCCCCGCTCTGGGAAGGAGAGTTGGATTCTGAGCGCCCGTCGTGGACAAAAACAGCCCTCCAAGGCCGCTGTTGAGTGCCGCGGACTGTTTAATCTTTCCTTGAGATT
Organism: Sulfitobacter sp. 1A12779; assembly: GCF_043557315.1. Classification (NCBI taxonomy): domain Bacteria; kingdom Pseudomonadati; phylum Pseudomonadota; class Alphaproteobacteria; order Rhodobacterales; family Roseobacteraceae; genus Sulfitobacter; species Sulfitobacter sp. 1A12779. The sequence goes on along the minus strand of NZ_JBIFFU010000022.1, from coordinate 24,339 downwards.
CCCACGATGATTTGGATCGCACTGGAAGTGTTGGGGACCAGATTTATGGTCAGGAGACGGCTACTCCATCAGTCCTGCGTTGCGCGCTTTGGGGGCACAGAAAGTACAGTAGGGGTGCTCATCTGCGCGGTCATTGTGTTATGGACGGGGCGAGGGGATTAGAGCCGCGGGGCAGGACAAAGGCCAGTTTATTCGGGCGCTGTGGCCAAACGAATGTGTGCCTGGGTTCATGGGCAGTAGAATGATTAGTGTTCACATTTTTTAGTGAAGTCTTGTCTAAGTGATTGCATCACGCCATATCATAACAACGAGTCAAAGGTAATGTTGGCTCTGGATCAGCCTGCGCAGAAGGCTAAAGCTTATGACGAGGAACTGTAAATGCGCTTTTATGTCAAAGCTTTGTGGGATGAAGACGCGAAGGTGTTCTACTCTGAATCGGACATCGTAGGCCTCCACATTGAGGCCGCTACGATTGCCGAGTTCATTGAACTGATGGAAGATTTAGCGCCGCAGATGGTGTTGGATAACCATGTTACCAAGCAAGACTTAGCCAAGAAGTCGCTGATTGATATGGTATCGTCCATTATCTTCCAGCCGCCAAGTCACGGTTCGTTTGCCGCTGCGTAATGGTCAAGGGCTTTTATAACGACGTTGTTGAGTTGCTTGCATCTGCTGGCTATAAAATGAAAAAAGGTGGGAAAGGATCCCACGAAAAATGGAAGCATAAGAGCCGGCCTACTTTGACGGTGCCGCGAAATATGCTCAGCAAACACACGGCCAACAGCATTCTCAAAGATGCAGGTCTGCCAAAGCTCCCCTAATTTCTGTGCCGCGCGCGCCATTGGGTTGGCAGAGAAATTTGACGTTTGAGGTCGGCCAGCTTGCACGTGCCTACTGGCGCCTGAAAATTGTCTGTAGCCCTGCCCCGCAAGCTTTCGGCGACCGGAAGCCAACACCGATGCATCAACGATGAAGTTGGGCGTATCTTCACGCTGCGCCACTGGGGTGGTATTCCCGGTGCCTCTGTCGCGACCCATTAAGATTCCCACGATGATTTGGATCGCACTGGAAGTGTTGGGGTGCCAGATCTATGGTCTGGTAAGAGCACACCAGAATGCCGTCCATTTTTGACCCGCAAGGATATTTTTATGCCTCATGTTGTTCACCCGATCCTTTTGGCTGGCGGCTCGGGGACGCGGCTTTGGCCGCTATCGCGCAAGAGCTATCCAAAGCAGTTCGCAAAGTTGATGGGGGACAGCAGCCTGTTCCAAGCGTCTGCGCAGCGGCTGAGCGGAGAGGGGTTTGCGCCCCCGGTGATCCTGACGGGGGCTGACTTTCGTTTTGTTGTTACCGAACAACTGGCGGCTGTTGAGATTGCGCCTGCGGGCATTCTGATTGAGCCTGAGGGGCGCAATACGGCGCCAGCAATCTTGGCCGCGGCTTTAAGTCTGGAGGCCAGGGCTCCCGAGGCACTGATGTTGGTTGCGCCGTCAGATCATGTGATCCCCGACGCGGCAGCCTTCCGAGCGGCGGTGCAGGCTGCAACTTCTGCCGCGCAGGACGGTCAGCTTGTTACATTCGGTATCCGCCCGGACCGCCCAGAGACGGGCTATGGGTGGCTTGAGATGAGCCAACCAAGCGCAGATTTTGATGCCGTGCCGCAGCCGCTTAAGGGTTTTGTCGAAAAGCCTGATCTCGCGACGGCGGAAGTCATGTTTAAGGGGGGACAGTATCTGTGGAATGCAGGTATTTTCCTATTTTCGGTCAAAGCGATCATCGCTGCTTTTGAGGCCCATGCCCCTGAAATGCTCGCGCAAGTGCGTCTCTCAGTGGAGCAGTCTGAGCAGGATCTTGGCTTTACGCGACTGGCACCGGAGGCTTGGGCACAAGTTGCCGATGATTCAATTGACTATGCGATCATGGAAAAAGCTGAGAACCTGACCGTGGTTCCTTACAGCGGCGCTTGGTCTGATTTGGGCGGCTGGGACGCTGTTTGGCGTGAGGCTGGACCGGATGAAACGGGTGTGGTGACAACATCGTCGGCGACGGCGATTGATTGTCACGATACCCTGTTGCGCGCGGAGGACCCACAACAACAACTGGTTGGTATTGGCCTGAAGGACATCATTGCGGTGGCGATGCCTGACGCGGTGCTGGTCGCGCATAAAGATCGGGCTCAGGACGTTAAGAAAGCGGTGGCTGCATTGAAGGCCAAAGGGGTGGCGCAGGCGGAAACGCTGCCGCGCGATTATCGGCCTTGGGGCTGGTTCCAGAGCCTTGTTGTGGGCGGCCGCTTCCAAGTTAAAAAGATTTCAGTGCACCCGGGTGCGGCCTTGAGCTTGCAAAGCCATCATCATCGCTCGGAACACTGGATCGTCGTGGAGGGTACGGCAAGGGTGACCATTGGAGATGAGGTGAAGCTCGTAAGCGAAAACGAGTCTGTCTACATTCCGTTGGGCGCAACGCACCGTATGGAGAACCCTGGCAAGGTCCCGATGGTTTTGATCGAAGTACAAACCGGCAGCTATCTGGGGGAGGATGACATCATTCGTTACGAAGATGTTTATGCGCGCGGGCAGGGGGCAAAGGGTTAACTTCGGCTCTAAGTGGTTTGCCTAAACGAGATAGAGAGGTGTGCTTGGAGGCTGGTTTAGGCCTCTAAGCGCACGGCTTTATAGGCCGTTCTTTTTGGCAGGCGGAATGGCTTTACTGAAATCGGACCGGGGGCTATAGGTTGAACTCCTTTACCTTGGAGGGGGTTCCCATGGTTCGAACAATTTTAGTTAGCAAGTACATCCAAGTTCAGGGCGCTTTTGTCCGGGCCTTGAAGAATGGCAACATCATTGTGTGCACCGGAAATGGGCAGTTTGAAGGACGGCCCATCTGATCTGGCGCTTTTGGCATCACATGTAGTGTTTGCAGTCACCGAGCATCCCGATGTGGTCGCAAGGCCGCATCTCATCGGTTTCTGGATCATACATCATTGGAAGCTCTCCTTTTTTATAGGGAGTGCAGGCGGAAATTAGGAGTATGGCCGCAAGAGCAATATACTTCATTTGTTCACTTCTTTGACGGGTTGTTCGAGTACTTTTTGTCTGGCTCTAATATACAAGTTTAATTTTTAGCGAGCCAAGGGGGAACTGAAGCCCATCTGGGACTATGCCCGCAGAGGCTTGTGACCTGTTCCTCTTTGGGCCCGCAGTATTGATTCCAAAGCATCTAGGAACGACAAGGTGCCAAAATATAAAGAGATGACCCTTGGGGAAGCCCCATTGGACCCCGAAATGCTATCAGAAGTGCTAGAGTGCCTTGAGCAGATGGGGATAAGGGACATCTCATCCACTCCCCGTCTGGCTGGATGCATTATGTCTGATGCAGCACTTGTGATCCGAGCGCTTGCAGATCGGGCGAAGGTTGGCGTTGAATGAGGGGGTAAGCCCGTGACGATTTGGTGCTGCGCTCTCAGTGTGTCGAGGCTGGATTGATTTTGGGAGAAGATTGTGGCCCGGCTAACTTGGAAAGAAGCTGATCGCACGCGAGGGGCAAAGAGCTGGCTGCTTCGCCCTATTTGTTGGATACTAGGCCATGGTTTTTACCAAGCGGATGGTGAAAGCTGGGTGGATGCCACTTTGGTCTGTCCCAGATGTGGGCAGAAACATTCTCGGTAAGGAGGCCCCTGTGCGAGTATACCTCGCCTCTCTTCAGCAGTGTATAGGTGCCGCAAACTGGCCTGCTGCTCTGTGTCTTGCTCTTACTCTCCCCGAAATGGCCAGCGCGATTGAAACCCCTGAGATCGAGGCGCGGCATAGGTACGCCAAGTGGTTTGATCGATGGGTGGGTGAGAAGTACCGGACAGGTCTTTTGTCGGGGGCGCGTAGGTTTCTGTCGGGCTCTGATTGCTACGCCCTAAAACGTGCCGTGCTCTATCAGGATGTAGATGCTGGGTCGGCGCATGGCCGCACCTATATTCTGGATCGGTATTGCTTTACATCGAAGTCAGAGGACCATTGCACCCATAAGGGCGGGGTTCTTCAACTGGCGATATGTCACTTCTGCGAGGATGTCGTGGCGGGCTGTGAAGCGTGGTTAAGTGCTGCGGAGCATGACCCGCGTAAAGCGGCGCGGCTAAAAGCAGGGCTTGGACTTACAGGCGTGAGCTGACCAGCCCGTTACTCAAAAAGGTAACTGGCGCTCGCTGGAACTGAACATAGTCTCACGATGAACCAGTTTGATCCTGTCTGAGGCTTTCATGGACAAGTTCGGAGAGCAATTCCGGCAGAACCGTGAATGCATAGTTAAAGTTGGCCCGTTCAAGACTTCGGTGATAATCGCGGCCCCATGGACCTGCATTGATTGCCGGCATGCGGGGAAAACCGTCGACGTCCCATTCGATGCCGCATCCCCATAGTGGGTTGTTATGTGCGGCGGCGTGGTAGCCTTCTGCATCATTCTGTCCGGCAAAGCTCATGTCCGTTACGATCGGAAGCCAGTCGAGGATACCGATTGGTGTACCGTGGGCGGTGGATACCTTAGCAGTTGCTCGCTCGACCGAGGCGACCAAGCCTTGCGCCCCTCGTGAAGCAAGGGGGGGAACGGCAGGATATGACAGCCCGCCGAACCCAATGACCACGGCAGGGCCTGCAAGCTGTGCGTGATCCCATGCTAATTCAGCCAACAGGCGCGCACGTGCTGGCATAGGCAGATCCTCACGCTCTCTCAACTGGGCAACCAATGTCTCTCTTTGCGTCTCGTAATATGCGGAAGTCGCCGCCCGTTCCTCTAGCTCTTTGAAAGTGTATATGGGGATTTCGCGGTCCGGGGGTGTTGCACCGATTTTCTCGACCCGAGCAGCATGCAATGCCACCGCTTCGCTGAGTGCCTTCGCACAAATAGCGGTACATTGCGATAGCACATCCCCTGCGGTACGTCTCCGAGTGATCATGTTCCAGGCGCACCATGCCTTAGCGGGGGTCGTGATGTCGTAATGCGTGCGCAAATCATTCTGCACCAACGCCACAGGGGGGGCAGACGCATCGCCGTGTCCGCCCTCTGCAAGGGCCGGGTGGCATTCCATTTCCCGCACCAGGGACGACGCCAGAAATAACGCATTCAATCCGTCCAATGGATAGCAGGCATGGGCCTCCTGCCCGACGACAAGGGCCGTCACGAGGTGTTTGCCTATGCATCCTGTTCCCACGGCCTGAGCCCGGGCCACATCGCCTTCATCCTGCAGGGCATCCATGTTGATCTGTAACACGTAGTCCAAATTATGATCTTGGGCCACCTGGTTGAGAAGGCCACCTGCAGCACGCATTCCCGCTGACTGGTTTTCCTCGTCCGGCGATGCAAGGTAAATTAGGTTGCCGTCAAAATTGGGATCGGCGGCAAAGGCTTCGAGAACAGCAAGCCCTGCGCCCAGCCCTGACTTCATATCCAGCATGCCGCGCCCCGGAATGAATGCACCTGATCGGATGTCCTGCAGGGCCTCGGGGGACCGGCCGCTGTCTTCAAGCTGTGCGACGATGCGTTCCGCAAGCACGGTCGGATTGGTGGCCACGTCACGCAACACGCCGTAATCGTCGACCCCTACCGTGTCGAAATGCCCGGTCAGAACCACAGTCCGGGAGCCATTGCCCTTGAGCAACGCAAGGATGTTGCGGCGGCCATGCGGAGTTCCGGGTACGTCACCTTCATAGATGTGGTCCGGCCGGGCGGCGAAATAATCGATGCCCATAAGCATCGCACGCAGCTCTTCGGGAAAGCTTGTCTCGCCGCTGGTACCGTTGACACTGCGGCAGGCCACCATCCTTTGGGTATGGGCGAACGCTTTTTGTCCGAGGGGTGTTTCGGGCAGATTAGGCTTCATTGGAATATTCCCTTACCTAGAGCCGTTAGATCTTGGAGCCAGTGGGCGGTGTCCCTAAGTGCCTGGTCCGCTATCGGCGCGATGGACATAGCTTCGAGAAAGCTGTGCACTGTGCCAGGGTAGACGTTGAGATTGACAGAAACGCCTGCGGTTTTCAGGGCGCGCGCCATCTCGAGGTTTTCGTCCCGCAAAATGTCATGATCGGCCACTACCATCATGGCGGGAGGCAAGGCGGCAAGATCCGCGCTCAGAACCCGCAGGCGGGGATCGCTCAGGTCCGCTTCCGACCGTATGTATTGCCATGTGAACCACTGCATTAAGTGGCTTGAGAGTGGCAGATCACCGGCTCCGAAGAGAACCCCGGATTCGCGGAGTGAACCTGGGTCGAAGACGCCATAGTTTAGTATCATGCCGCGATACGTTTCCTGCCCTTCGTCTCTAAGGTGTAACGAGACCGCAACGGCAAGGTTCGCTCCCGCAGAGTCCCCCCCAATCACAAGCGCATTAGGATCGAGCCCGAGGTCGGGGCCCGCGATGGTGAGCCACACCGTGGCATCGCAGATTTCCTCAATGGCTCGAGGAAACTTCGCTTCGGGTGCGCGGCTGTAATCCAGCCCCACTACGACCATGCCAGTAAGGGCAGCGTATTCGCGCATCAGCCGGTCATGGGTGTCGATGCTAAACAGCGTCCACCCTCCGCCCGGTAGATAGACCAGTGCAGGTCCCATCGCCCTGTCGGTCGGGCGGTAAAGCCGTATGGGTAGATCACCGTGGCGCGTCGGCACGGCGTGATCCACGACCTCTGCCATGGTTGGGCCCCCCGCAGTCCAGCGCTTACGCACATCCTCAGAAATCTCGCGGGCCTGTTTTATCGGCACCCTGTCACGCCGGGGGTGGGCGGCGGCATCTTGTGTCATCTGCCGTACAAAGGTTGCGATATTAGGGTCCAACGTTGCGAAAGGATCGCAAGACGCGGGGACATCCTGGGAGGGCCGCGCCGTACGCTTTGTCATTCCGCCCCTCCGTCCAACGCCTCGCGAAGCGCGGACAGGAAGCTGTTGTTATCTTCGATATTACCGATGGTGACGCGGGCATGGTTCTCATAGCCTGCTTCTGTCCAAGCCTTGATCAGTACCCCCTTTTGCCGCAACCGCTGCGCGAGGGTTCGTGCCGGCCGACCGCAGTCGAAGAACAGAAAGTTGCCGTCAGACGGGGCAGGAGGCAGCCCCATGTCGCGCAAGGCGTTGGCGACGCGCTGTCGCTCCCGCGAAACAAAATCTCGGGTCGCTGCGACATGGGACTGATCACCATAGGCTGCTTCGGCACCGGCAAGTGCGGGTGCGCTGACATTGAAGGGGGAGCGCACCTTGTAGATGGCCTCTGCCAGGGCAGAATGAAAGGTGATGCCATAACCAATGCGCAGGCCCGCCAAGCCGTAGGCCTTCGAAAAGGTGCGGAGGGCGATCCACGGACCGTTGTGTTGTTTCAGTCGTTCGAAAAGGCACCCGCGTTCTGAATCTTTGACAAATTCGCCATAGGCTTCGTCCAGAACGATCAGGGTATCCGGGTGGGCGGCATTCAGCACCTGATCAAATTGGTCCAACGTAATGGAGACGCCGACCGGATTACATGGAGAGCAGAGTACGAACACCCGCGGATGTTTGGAAAGGGCTTTGGCGATCTCTTCAACGGGAAAGCGCCAATCTGCAGTGAAGGGGATCTTGCGCGGCATCGCCGAGGCATGCTGCGCGCAGATCTCGTAGAGCCCAAAGGCGGGAATTACGGTCACCACCTCGTCGTTCGGGCGCAGCACCATGCGAAACAGGATCGAAACAAGGTCCTCGGACCCAGCGGTAAAGGCCAACTGGTTGCTCGTAACCCCCAAATCCTTTGATAGCATTTCTCTCAGGCGCAACTCTTCGCGATCAGGATAGCGAAATATGCCCGGCTGCAGCGCCGCGATGGCAGGGGCCACCCGTGGCGAACAGGAAAGCGGATTCTCATTGCTGTCGAGCTTAACCACGCGCTCCAGCCCCAGCTCGCTACGCATCTTCTCAAGCGATATACCGGCGTTGTAATCGGCCAGAGCCAGAAGTTCGGGTCGAACAAGGCCTTCTAGGGGGTCTGTTCCACTCATTGAGCTGCTGCCAGATGTTTTGGGAATTCTACTCTGACGCTAATGTCGATAGGCGAATTGCAGGACTGGTTCACCCGCAGATCTCCCGCCAGTCCAATCAGCATGAACGCGTCGGCCTTATCCAGAGCATGGCGAGCGCTTACCATGTCGATCATCTCGTGCATGGCGATGGCGGCAGCGTCGGCGTATTCGGGCGCCGCGCCGTAGCTGATGATCTTAGTGTCGGTTTCCATCCAGGGCCAGGCCCGTCCGGCGCCTTTTACAAGTTCGATCTTCACGGTCACCGTCGCACCGATCTCGCAGCCCGTACCGACGGCTTCAGAATCGCTCATCACCGCGTGGACATCGCCGATGAACAATAGGCCGAGATCGACGTTGACCGGCAAGTGCACGGTTGTGCCCACGCATACGGCGTTGGAATCCATGTTCCCGCCGTGAGCGCCACAATAGATGCTGCTGACTCCCTCTCCGGCCGGAGCGGTGCCTATAGTGCCGATATTAGGCCTTAGCGGGATACGCAGGGCATTGTCGAAGATCACGGCATTGCCATCAACGGGCAGCATTTTGGCAACTTGATGTGGCACGCTGTTCTTGACCACGCCCCATTCGGGCCGGGCGATGATGAACCCTTCGGCGTCAAGCGTGATGTCCAGGATCGTGACGGCCAGCGCATCGCCCGGCTCGGCGCCTTCGACGGCTATAGGGCCGGTCACTGGGTTCGTCTTGGGATGACCGGGCGCGTCGAAATCAGGGGCCGTGGGTATCACGTCTTCGGGCCGCTTTAACTTGCCGCTTCGCGCGTCATGTGTCGCCACTGTGACCAGACTGCCTGAAGTGACGGTGACGCGAGGCGCGACGTCCTTGCCGCAGTGGTAGGCCACGATATCCCGGTCGAGGTGTATCGGAGTCTCAGACATTAGAATCCCTTTCTTGACTGTAGGCCGCCATCATCGCCGCGACGTCTCGCGTCGCATCGCGCCCAAGGCCAGCAAGACCGGCAATGACGTTTGAGCGATCAGCTCTGGACTTGTTCTGGCTCATCTTAAAGATTGCTTCGTGCGAGGTGACAGTAAGCTGGTAGCCAACAACGCCGTGAATAAGGCTGTCTACCATTTGTTGGCGATCACCGTCGCGGTTCCAGTTGCCGCCTACGCTGGGTTCGTGGGCGCGTGCCGTGCGGTCGAACAGTGCATGAAGACGTTCTGGATCGGTAAAGGATTGGACCTCGCAATGCAGGTGGAGGGCCGCGTAGTTCCAGGTCGGGACGACGCCGGGCGTCTCATACCAGCTTGGCGTGATGTAGCTCGACGGCCCTAGGATCGCGACGGTCAGTTTCGGCAACTGTTCAAGACGGTGGCAGATGGCATTGGCGCGGGCGAGATGCAACTCCAATGTTGAACCGTCGACCTGTGTGGCGTTTGCGGCCCGCTCGGGGTCGCTGAGGAACACCGGAGCGTGGGTCAGCGAGACATCGGTGCCGTCCGCATGTACGAGGGTGGCGAAATTATACGCCTCTATGAGGCCGAGAATGCGATCAGGCCGCGTTTCGGAGAAGGGGGCGGGTGTGTACATTCAGTTTCTCTCTGGCGCAGTCAGCGCGATAGCTTCGAGCGAAAGGTCGCCATACATTAGTTTGAGATGACGATGCGCGATCTCCATGTGCTCGCGCATCAGGCGAGCTGCCGTTTCCGCGTCTTCCTTGCGCAGGGCCGCGACGATATCGGCATGATAGCGGCTGTTCTCGCGGGACCATTCCCCGTGCAGCTCATGGGCGGCGCTTTCACGCGCCGTGGCATTGACGAGGATTCCCACGATGACCTCGATCATCAGAAGCAACAGCCGGTTCGGAACGCAGCTGGCAATGATTGTGTGAAATTCGAACTCGGCCTCGCGCTGGCGGCGGCGGCTGCGCTCGTCATGCGCAGGTTTCGCCGAGAGTTCGATTTGCGCGTCGAGCCGATCAAAGGTTTCCTCGTCGATGTGCCCGACGACCGAGTACATGAGTTGAACTTCGATTGTGGAACGCAGCTCGTAAATGTCGTCAATTGTCACTTTTTCGAAGTAGCAGAAGTTTTGCACAGCCTGTATCGACTCGAGCGCGCTGCTGCCGGTGACGATCGGCCCGCCTTGGGGGCCTGTCTTCATTCGCACCAACCCTTGTACTTCTAGTTCTTTCAAGGCTTCGCGGATGGTGGCTCGACTGGCGCCGAATGCCGCGATCATTTCTTTTTCGACGGGTAGGCTGTCCCCGGGTTCAAGTCCTTTGGTAATGATCCAAGAGCGGATTTCACCTGCAATGACCGACGACCGTTTGGGTGTTCGCGTAAGAAGGTGGCTTAATCTGTGCGAATGCCTCCTTTCCTCCCCGTCATGCGTTTCTGTCATGATAGTCCTACCCTTATTCGAATTGCGCCGGGGGCCATTGGCCCCCGGCTTTGATATTACTTTGCTTCGGCGGTCGCGACATTTTCAGGCCAGATAATCTGGTTCTGACCGTTTTGCATCTGCGCAACCGGCACCGGGATTGTATCGGCACCCGAGCGCACTGTATGATCTTCGCCAAACTGCATCCGACCGATCAGACACTCGTAATCTGTTTTGCCGATCTCTTTGGAAATAGCGGCGGCTTCGGTCGTGCCCGCCGCATCGACCGCCCGCAAGGCCACGAGCATTGTGCAATAGGCGTGCGCATGGCTGTAGTTTGCCGGGGCGTCGAACTCGGCCTTGATGCGATCGCTGAATTCCTGATGGGCTGGCGTGATTTCGGGGCTGAACTGAAGTGCTGCCCAAATTAGACCGTCAGCGATTTCGGGAGCCACTTCCATGAACTCAGGACGGGTTGGGTAAAAGATGGCAAGGTGCGAGGCATCCAACGCTTGCTCGTCTAATTGGCGAACGAAGGATGTGCCCGAGTTTGCAAGTGTGAACACAGAAATTAGGACGTCGGGCGCAAGGCCGCGTAGTTTAGAGAGTTGCGGATAGAAATCGGTCGTTCCCGTTGGGGTGGTTTCGGTGGCAATCACCTCCCAGCCGTCTTCTTCAAACAGCTTTCCAATTTGTTCCGCGTTGGCGAGGCCGTAGTCGGTATCTTCGACTACAAAGGCAATCTGCTTGTTGCCTTCCTCGATCACGTCATGCTCGAAGGCCCACTGGTAGAACCCGTGCACCGCTTGGCCGTAGCCGTCACTGTTGTAATTTCCCTTCCAGTAATACTCGTAACGTTCCGGGTCCGAGAGCACCTTGTCAGCAATGGCCGAGGATACCGGCTCGGCACTTAGGATTGGCACCCCGTATTGAGGGGCCATCTCCATCAGTGCCATGGTGACGTGGCTGTGCAATGTGTCGCCAATGATCATATCGACGGAATCCTGCGTCATCAGGCGCTGAGCTGCACTGATGCCGACCTCCGGCTTGGAGTTGGAATCCTCGAACACGAGGGTTGCGGTTGGTGGATTGTCTGTGACCGACTCCGCCGTGCCAGCATTCCATTCTTTCACCGCAAGCTCCATGCCCTGACGATGGGCGGCGCCAGTGTTCGCGGCAGGGCCGGTCATCGGTCCGATGACACCGATCGTTACCTCTTCTGCGGTCGCAAGGGTTGCTGCTCCGCTGGCGAATGCGGCAGAGAGGATCGCTGCCGTGAGTTTTTTCCTGGTCGTAATGGTCATGTTCTATCTCCAGTAGGAAGGACTAAGTAAGTTGGCCAAGACGGCGGGCTTCTTTTTGGTGGGGTCCGCTCATGTCCGAGACGTGGTTCCGCGTCGCTGTTTGAGCTTCAGGGCGGCCAGTCCCTGCGGCGCGACGAAGACGAAAAAGATGATTCCGACACCGTAAAGAAGCATGCGGAAATCGCCGAATTCCCGCAGCAGCTCGGACGCTGCGGTAAGAAGAAGGGCGCCATAGATGGGACCGAAGAAACGTCCGACTCCGCCGACGATAATCATCGCGAGAAGTGTGATTAGCATTTCGGGTCCAGCGACCGAAATCGGCGTTAGTATCATGACATAGTGCGCGTAGATCGCACCGCTGAGCCCGACCACGCCTGCACTCAGGGCAAAGGCGAAAATTTTCCACCGAGACAGATGTACGCCCAAGCTTTCCGCCGCAGCTTCGGCATCGCGAATGGCGAAGAAGGTCAAACCAGTTCGCGAGGTCAGGAGGACCAGCAATGCGATGTGAACTGCGAGGAAGAAGACAGCCGCCAGAATATAAGATCCGACCGCGTTGCCGATGCCAAAGCGTAGCGTGGTCTCACCGATTTGTATGGGGTCGAACGGCGGAATGCCCCAGAACCCCAACTCGCCGCGCGTGATTTCCTTAAGGTTGGAAAAAATTAGTCTTACGATTTCGGCAAAAGCGAGGGTGACGATCGCGACATGTGGCATCGAACGGATGCGAAGGATCGGAAATCCGATAATGATCCCCGCCACGGCGGCGGTCATTGCGCCGATCCAGATCGTCAGCCAGGGACTAACACCGCCGTAATAGGCGACAATGGCTGAGATATAGGCGCCGATCGCAAAAAAGGCATGATGTCCCAATGTCTTCAGGCCCAGCATTCCCAGCGTCAGGTTCCAGCCGCTGGCAAAGACAGCGAAAATTAGAAAGATCGTGAGGATGTGAAGGATATAATCGTTCAGCGGCAGGAACGGCATGACAAAGAGGAAAGCCGCAATCCCAAGCAGTACCAGATACGGGCGGCGCCCAAATACTTCGAGCATGGATTAGCCCTCCCTTCCAGCAAATAGGCCGTTCGGCCGAAACCAGATGACGATGATAAGGAATGTGAACGCGATGACGTCCCGCCATTCTGTTGGCGCAAAGGCCACACCCACGGATTCGATCATCCCAAGCAGGAAGCCCGCTGCGACAGCGCCCCCGAAGGAACCCAGACCGCCAAGAATTACCACCGCAAACCCCTTGAGGATGTAGGCCACGCCCATCCAAGGGTTCACGGTCACAAGCGGTGAAAGCAGGATCGCACCGGCGCCGGCCAAGACGGCCGAGATCGAGAAGACCGCAGTGTGCACTAGTCCAGACGGGATGCCTACGGCCAGCGCCGCTTCTGCGTCCTGCGCGGTGGCCCGGACCATCCTGCCCAGGGGGGTCCGGTATAGCAGGAAGGCGCAGATGCCCATGATCAGTACCGCGATGCCCAGGATGGCGAGCCGCTGCCAAGGCATCCGTATGTCGCCGATTGCCGCGACCCCGTTGAAGAAATAGGGCAACGTGCGAAACTGTTCGCCCCAGACAAGCTGGGCGGCACTTTGCAGTGCGATCGACAGACCGATAGTGGCGGCGATGACCTGAAAGGCCCAGTCGTTGCGCGCCAGTAGCGGCGCGATGGTAGCCCGTTGGATCAGTGCACCGATCCCACCGACGAGCACCAGTGTGAGTGCTGAGGCAAGCAACACGTTCATCTCAAGAGTCACTGCGAAGAAGAGAACGAGGTAACCGGCGATCATGATCAACTCGCCATGGGCGAAATTCAGAACCCGGGTCGTGCCGTAGACCAGCGCGATACCGGAACCCACCAAGGCATAGATCGACCCTGTTATCAGTCCGTTTAGGATAATTTCGATTAAGCTACTCATTTCGTTGCTGCTCCGACACCCAGGTAGACACGTTTCACTTCAGGGTGCTCCAGCATCTCTTCACCTGATCCGCTCAGCACCACGCGACCACTTTCTAGCAGGTAACCCCTGTGGCTTAGCGCGAAGGAAAGCTTGGCATTCTGCTCGTTAAAGAGAATGGCGACCCCTCTTTCGTTAATTGATTTCATGATGCCCGATACGGTTTTGACCATGATCGGCGACAAGCCTAGGAATGGCTCATCCATTAGCAGCACGCGTGGGTTGGCCATCAGGCCCCGGGCGATTGCCACCATCTGCTGCTGTCCGCCGCTCAGCTTTCCGGCGGTGGCGTTCAGATGAGGCTTAAGTTCCGGAAGCGTGTCCAGAACCTCGTCAAATGCTTCGCGTGCGTCCTTGTGGGGCCGTGTAAAGGCGCCAAGAAGAATGTTTTCGCGGACGCTCATCCGCGGGAAAAGACGGCGGCGCTCCAGCACGATGCTCATGCCCTGACGCGGTCGCATCGTCGCGGATTTACCCTGCAGGTCTGTGCCATTTAGAATGACTGCGCCCGATGATGCTTTCTTCAGGCCCATGGCGGCTTTCAAAACCGTGCTTTTGCCCGATCCATTCGGCCCCATTACAGAGACGATCTCGCCACGTCCGACAGACATCGACACGTCCCAAAGGACCTGGGTTGATCCGTAGTGTACATTGATGCCTTCCAACTCAAGCATCGCGGTCTCCTAAATAGATGCTACGGACGGCCTCGTGTTCGGCGACCTCCTGCATGGTGCCTGTTACGAGAACTTTTCCGCGATTGAGGAAAATTGCTTTATCGGCAAGGCCGAAGAGCACCTCCATGTTGTGTTCAACGACCAAAACGGTGATCCCACGCTCTTCACGCAATCGTCTGATTAGATCGAGGATCTGCGGAATGCTGGGCCGATCCACGCCGCCGGTGACTTCGTCGAGAAGAAGTAAACGGGGTTTTGTCGCCAAGGCGCGTGCAAGCTCCAAACGTTTTCGCTGCCCGGTGCTGAGCGTGCGCGCGGGCTCGTTAAGCTTTGCGCCCAGCCCAACAAACTCGACGTACTCGGCCGCTTCTTCGTGAGCCGCAGACATGCTGTGCCCCCGCGACACGATAGCCACCATCACGTTCTCAATCACCGTCAGCCCGCTGAAAGGCTGCGTGATCTGAAATGTCCGCGCGATGCCATTGGCGCTCCGAAGGCTGGATGTGGCTTTCGTTACGTCTGTACCGCCTAATCGGATAGTTCCTTGAGATGGCGGCACTACTCCGGCCACCACATTGAAAAGGGTGGTTTTCCCGGCGCCGTTCGGGCCGAGAATAGCCATGGTTTGACCTTCCTTTACGGTAAGATCGACATGATCAAGCGCGACTACTCCGCCAAACTGGACGGTCGCTTGACTGACTTCCAACAAGTTTCCTGTCATCGGCACTCCAGACGTTGCTTGAGGCCGAGCATGCACGACCGAGATGCTATGGCGCAATAATTAATAGTAATAAATATAATAAATGCATTTTTTTTGTGCGGCCGATGGGGTGGGTGGTTACGGCTTCTTCATATTGCGAATGATCGGCTTCTCTTCCGTCTCCTAGTCATCTTCTTGAAGCTGAAGTTTTGAGGCAGGCACAGGAATGCCTGCGTGATACCGCTGCGCGATTTCTTTGGGGTAAGTGGGTAGGCTGGAGTTCTACTCGCCCTCGGGCTGGGACTGGCTGCCTGCCAGAAAGGATTGCCTGTCGCCTTCGTGACCGCCGCAGCCCTCGTGCACGAGATGATGGAGGCCCGCGACGAAAAACGCTTCCTGCAACTCCAGCGCAAACTCGCCAAGGTCAAACTGCTGATCATCGACGAGCTGGGATTCGTCCCCTTGAGCAAAACCGGCGCCGAGCTTCTGTTCGAGCTGATCTCACAGCGCTACGAGCGAGGGTCGACCCTGATCACAAGCAACCTGCCCTTCGAGGAGTGGACCGAAACCTTCGGCACCGAACGCCTGACCGGAGCGCTGCTGGACCGGCTGACACACCACGTCAACATCCTCGAAATGAACGGCGAAAGCTACCGCCTCAATCAAAGCCGCGCCCGCCTCGTCGCCGCTAACAAATGAACCTCACAGAATTGGCCTGACGGCCAATGCGCCTTGGACCGGGCTTGCTATATGAGGGCTGCACGCTCCAAGGCGCTCGCCCCAAACTGGCCGACTTTTGCTCCGCCACAATGGCCGAATTTTACTCCGCCGTTGACAGAGGCCCCTGTGCGAGTATATCTCGCCTCTCTTCAGCAGTGTATAGGTGCCGCAAACTGGCCTGCTGCTCTGTGTCTTGCTCTTACTCTCCCCGAAATGGCCAGCGCAATTGAAACCCCTGAGATCGAGGCGCGGCAAAGGTACGCCAAGTGGTTTGATCGATGGGTGGGTGAGAAGTACCGGACAGGTCTTTTGTCGGGGGCGCGTAGGTTTCTGTCGGGCTCTGATTGCTATGTTCTAAAATGTGCCGTGCTCTATCAGGATGTAGATGCTGGGTCGGCGCATGGCCGCACCTACATTCTGGATCGGTATTGCTTTACATCGAAGTCAGAGGACCATTGCACCCATAAGGGCGGGGTTCTTCAACTGGCGATATGTCACTTCTGCGAGGATGTCGTGGCGGGCTGTGAAGCGTGGTTAAGTGCTGCGGAGAATGACCCGCGTAAAGCGGCGCGGCTAAAAGCAGGGCTTGGACTTACAGGCGTGAGCTGAGGCCCACATAACTTAAAAGCTATGGTGGTAGCGGATCGCTAGGGTTTCTGATCCGGGGTTCGGACTTTTAAGGCGGGCATTGGATTTGTGGTCGAGTGCCAGCGATACGCGGCTGGTATCATTCAGCTTGTACCCCAATCCGATCAGTGTCCGGAACTGCACTTTCCCATTGAGGGGCGTCCCATCGGTGCCTTTGGTGTAAAACCCTGGCATGAAGCTGCCTTCAATGAACCAAGGGCTATCGTTCAACTGCCATTGCGCAGATAGGCCTGCGCCAATGAAGATGTCCCGGTCGTTGTCGATCTGTGCCGCGACCGCATAAGAATAAGCGGCTTGGCGTCCTTCAAAGAAGGGGGAGGCGTGATACTCTGCGACAATAGCAGGGGCTGAAGTGTTGGTATGCTCCAGTACGTCATCTAGGCCCAAGCCAAGTATCACTTCGCTGCTATATGCAGCAGAGGTCGAAAGCATAAGGAATAGGGCGGTGGTCAAATGCTGCATGAAGGAGGCCTAGGTTCGAAGAGGTGCAAGACTACAGCTACGGGTAAGTCGCTGGACGATATAGATAAACTTATCCGTTTCTTACAAAGGCCCGGTTATAGTTGTTTGTATGCGACACTGTATGTCCCCGCGGCTGTGACAGGAGGCTAGGCGACACGCCGCAAATTGACCATCTATGCCCGGTAGCTTACCTAATCACCGCGCAAAATGGAAGCTGGCTGACGACTACGCATTATGGAGCAAGGTTTATAGGAGGATGCGGCAGACAGTCAAAAACTTGATGTGAATGCAAGAGCACAACTGCGAGCAGTTCAATCGACGTAGAGCTCTGATTTTGCCCCCCAATGCTTGCGCATTTTGTGCAAAAGGGTGGCGTGTCTCGCATCCGGCCGAGCGCTTAAGGCTTACGCAGCTTGTTCCAGCCCAAGACCCCTATCGCTGGATGCTTTCCAAATAGACCAGTAACCCCGCGAGTTCACGTGGAGTGGGTGTAAGGATACCATTGATCTCAACCGGTACCGTATCATGTGCCATAGCCCCGCCGAATTGCGGCATATCGCGCGCCAATTCGCGTTGCTCGGGGTGGCCATAGACATAGCTCAGAGCCCGCGCGCGCGGGAAGCTGCCCCCATTCTTGCGGGCAAGAAGTGTCAAATCCGTTGGCACGGTATCGAGCGTTGATGCCAGGGGACCATCGCCTTTTGCGGACATGCCATGACACGCAACGCAGTTTTCCACATAGAATTTGGCCCCATCTGGCGCTTCGGGCATTGAAGGCGCTGTGCAGGCCGCCACCACAATGCCAAGTGCTGCCACTGAGAATAGGGGAAGTTTAAGGGGTGGCATATCGGTTCCTCTCGGTGTCGGTGCAAGTCAAGCGCTTCAACCGTAACTGCTACGCTGCGCGTTGAACATAGCGGCATAGAGACCTTCTTGCTCCATGAGTTGTGCGTGCGTGCCTTCTTCGACCACGGTTCCCTCATCCAGCACATAGATATGATCTGCATGGGTTACGGTAGAAAGGCGGTGAGCGACCATGATCGTGGTTTTGTCTTTTGAAAGCTCTTGGATCGCGCCGCGGACCCTTTCCTCGGTCCGCTGATCAAGCGCGGAGGTGGCTTCATCAAGCAATAGGATAGGTGCGGAGCGCAAAAACGCGCGAGCGATGGCAATGCGTTGTTTCTGGCCACCCGAAAGCTGAGAGCCCTTAGGCCCTAAGGGGGCATCACCCCGGTCGCGCATGAGTTGATCGATGCCCACAAGTTCTGCAGCGCGCCAGATCTCATCCTCCGGGGCGTCGGGGCGCACGTACTTAATGTTTTCGTAGATCGAACTGTTAAAGATAACAATGTCTTGGGCGACGACAGAAAACGATTGCCGCAGCTTGTCGATGCGCAGATCTTTGACCGCAGTGCCGCCAATGGTCACCACACCGTCACTTACATCGTATAGGCGGGCAATCAGGCTTAGAACCGATGTTTTGCCTGAGCCTGTCGCTCCGACAATAGCTGTCACCTTCCCGCCTTCGAACGTCATGTTCACATTGCGGAACAACGGGTGCTTTTCGGAATACTGGAACGTTACATCGTCAAGGACGATGTCTCCTGTGGGATCAAAGACCTCTTTAGCCTCGGGCGCATTGGTGATTGTCGGCAGCTCGCGGTAGAGCGAGCGCAGGCTGTCTAGAATAATCAAGCTGGCTTGCATGCTAACGAAGAACGCGGTGAGGCGGCGCGCTGGATCAAAGATCAGCGCCATGCCGATCATAAAGCCAATGATGCCGGCGCCATCCATCTCAAAGGAGGGGCTCAAGGCCATATATCCGCCTACGCCGATGATTAAGACGTAGATGATGGCCGCGAGAATATCGACTGTGGGGCTCATCATCGCCTGTAGCTTCTGCAGACGGATGGTGAGATCTTTGATCTCACCGGTGGCTTTATTGAGCCGTGCTTTCTCTACCGGCTCTTGGTTCGATATTTTGACCGTGCGCATGCCATTGGTCATCTCTTCGATGCCCGACATGTAGTTGCCCATGGCATTTTCCGCGGTGGCTTGTGTGCCTTTAATGCCCTGAGAAATACGCCGAACCACAATTGTGATGGTGGGCATCACAATGATGACCAGTGCAAAAAGAGCCGGGTTCTTCCAGATCAGGTACCCTGAGACGGCAATGATCGTGACCGTATCCCGGACGGCGTTGACTGTGGTCTGGCCGATAAAGCCTGAGAGGTCCTGGGCCTGATTGACGAGTTTCAAAATGATGTCGCCCGACTTCGTCCGCTCAAAAAACGCCAAGTCTAATGTCATCAGGTGATCAATGAGATCTCGGCGCATTTTGAACACCGCATCACTGGCCAACCATGCAGAAAGCCGGGGCACCCAGTATGACATTACAGCGCGTATGGAGAAGATCGCCAGTACCATACCGCACACTTTGATTAGGCCTGAAACACGACCGTCATCGAAGATCACCCGCAGACCACTCTCCGTCAGCGAGATAAACTGTTGATAGGCAAACCCTTGAATAAGGATCATCACCATGACGAGCCCTAACCAGGGGGCGCGCTGCTTTAGGTACTTCGTCCAGAACCAAGAGATGTTGTCTTTGTCTTGATCATTAAAAAGCGGCACACGCTCTTTGCGTTTCCGCAAAGCAGCTTTAGTCGTATCTGCCGGGGCAGAAGCGGTATGATCTTCTTCTGACATGATGGACCTTATGCGCCTGTATTAGGCGGGGATACCGTAGCAATCACATCTGCTGCGACGTCTTTCCAAGTGCGCAAGGAAGCGTGACTTTGCTGTATCTTTGCCTTTAGCGCGGCATGGGCGACGGGATCGCTGTGCATTTTGTCGATCAAAGCAGCCAAAGCGGTGTGGTCTGAAGGGTCAAAATATTCCGCGAGTTCTCCTCCCACTTCTCGCAACGCAGGAACATCTGCGGCAAGCCCCGGTGTTCCCAACCACAGCGCCTCGCCAAGCGGCAAACCAAAGCCTTCCATATGGCTGGGGATCACCAAGGCAAGCGCTTTGCTGTAAAGCATTCTCAAGCTGGCTTGGTTCGGGTCGAGTATGATCTGAACCTTGTCTTTGATTGGTGCAAGCTCGGGGCTGTCTAGGTATGTGACAGTTCGCTTTCTATGAGCACCAGCTAAAACGAAGGTGGGGACAGGACGACCAGTGTTATGCAAGTGTAACATGGCCTGTAAAACGCACTCGAGATTCTTGCGGCCGGTCATCACCCCAACCCCCAAAATGTAGGGGGTTTGGGGCGGGCTGACTTCCACGTCTTCGTTTGTTTCGCGCAGTTCATGCGGCAAAAGCACCGGCTCTAAGGACGGTAGGGCAGGTAGGTGCCCTGAGGCGGCAAAGTGCTCAAGCTCGGATTTGGTGAAAACGGAGTTGGTCATCACCTTTTCAGCGTGACGGATGACAATCCCATTGTCGTGAGCGAAGTTGCGCGCAAACATGCTTTGCCGAGGATGTGCGAACTCATGCAAAGGTATCATGTCGTGAACGAGAGGGAAAAACCGTGGACGTATATTCTGCCGATCCATCGCCACCAGATAATCGCCCATCATTTTAGGCCGTCCTAACGAGACCAGGATTTGATCTGACAAATCGACCTCACGCAGGCTTCCTGGGGGAACCGCACGGTTCCATTTCTTAAGGCAAATGCGCTTTACGATGGTGCGAAACAGTGGATAAAGCGCATCTCGTACCGGATGAGGCTGGGGGAAACTATAGCGCAAACGTAATGGCTTAGCCTCATGGGAGATGTCAGGGTCACAAGCTCCTGTTGGAGATTGGGCCCCGATACGTGGGGTGACCTCAAAGAAGCGATCATGGGCTGGCGAGAATATGACAAAGCGCACATCCGCTGACGAGCAAGCGAGCTCATAGCCCACTTCCATGACCGTGCGCGCGATGCCGTAGTACCGAAATTTTATGCCAGAAGAGAGAAACTGTTCTGAAAGGTCATAGTATATGGGGCTCATACGTCCTCTTAACATCGTGACTGGGGTTGAGGAACATGGAAATGTTCGTCAATGAGCATGGATAACGCGCAGCTTTAGCCTTTTTGGGGCTTGCGGGACAGGGCCGAAGAAGAGCTTGAACATGTACTATTTCGACGTGACTGATATTCTTCTCTACATAGAGAAGGAAACCACTGTCTCAGGCATTCAAAGGGTTTCTTTTGAAGTGATACGCCGCATGGTGGCACGTTTGGGTGCGGATAATGTCCGGCTAAGCTACTGGGATCGCCGGCGTCGCGCGTATGTTGCTGTAGAATCCAGCTTTATCAGTGGGATGGAAGAGTTCTCCGCAGATGACTTGGGGGAGGTCTTCTTTGGCAAGAGAGCGCGTCGACAAAGTGATGCTGCTCCGACCTTGGTCCGGTATCGCAACAAACCTGTGAAATACTGGCTGCACTATATGGTGCGCGCCTATCATGCGGCCCGTGGTCATGAGCGATACTTCGCTCGAAAAGGGTCGAGCCTTGAAGCATGGAATGCGTTCAAAGAGCGCTCAATCCCTGTGCAGGCCAAAGCAAATCAGGAAATCGAACCATCCAATCTGAGCCAGACGGTCAAGGCGGGCGATCAACTCGTCATTTTGGGCGCGATTTGGGATATAGATGGGCTGGAGCAGGCTCTTCAAGGTTTGAAAGATGACCACGGTATAGCCATCCACCAATTGGTCCACGACCTGATCCCTCTGATCGCCAAGGAACATATCGCTGCGGATTTTTCAGGGGCATTCTTTCACTGGCTCGAAGCCTCTATCAGGTATTGCGACCGGTTTATTGCAAACTCTCAGAACACCGCACAGGATCTTCAGCGCTTTATGGATGAGGTCGGGCGTCAGCGGCCCATTGACGTTGTCCCCTTGGCCCAAAAGTTTAGCGTGGTGCATTCCAACCGGGTAAGCGATCCTGCAAAGCCTATTCAATCTCGGCTGAGCAGCTTGGACGGGGTGCGGCACTCCGTGTTGAACCTAACGAAGATGCCATATGTGTTGGTCGTTGGCACAATGGAATCCCGTAAGAACCTTTGGTCCCTTGCGCAAGCTTGGCAGCGTTTGGCTCAGACCCCTGAACTCAATGTTCCGCGCCTCATCTTTGCGGGCAAGCGAGGGTGGTACAACGATGACTTCGAAGCGCTAATGGAGGCAACTGGTAACTTAGGAGGCTGGGTTCAGTTCGCCGAAGGCCCCAGTGATACAGAACTCGGCTTCCTGTATGAAAACTGTCTTTTTACAGCGACTGTGAGCTTCTACGAGGGGTGGGGCTTGCCGATCGGCGAAAGCTTATCATTTGGCAAAACAGCGGTTGTGGCCCAAAATTCGTCGATGCCTGAGGTGGGAGGCGATATGGTCGCCTACTGTGATGCGCATTCCATTAGCAGCATTTATGATGCCTGTTATAAGTTGATCGCAGATCCCAACTATCGTCGTGAGTTGGAGCAAAAGATCAGCGCCACGTCTCTTAGGACATGGGATGATGTCGCTCAGGATGTCGAGACAGTTCTAAACAAAGGCCCCAGTTGAGATTCCCGCGTGGCTGTCACGCTGCGATCTATAGAAGCCTATCGTAGCAGGGTCGCTATACATACTGGAAATCGGGCGCGCCGATCGGCATGCTCACCAACTTCGGTATCGATCGCAGCATCTTTGTTTACTGACGCATGTATCGAAAACCCTAATCGTCCGGCCCTTGGCCTCACCTTCAAGGATGCGTTCGGAGAGCTGTGACGGACTTTAGGCGAGACGCGCATTATGCCTTCTTCTCAAACCCACGGCCCGAAGGCTATCTGCGCAAAAGGAATGATGTCGTGTGATGCCCCTGCTCTGGCGCAGTGCGCACAGAGGTTTCTCGTATGGCAAAAGCACCTCTAATGTGTCATGTATCTCAAAAATACCCGCATCATACCCAAGACGATTGCTCCCAACAGGTGGTACTGCGCAAAACTTGCGTTTGTAACGTTCCTGACCCTTGGTGAACAAAAAGAGCTTTACTGACTGACGTCCCAGCTGCTCGTGAAATCGATGGTGCATATATAAAATGAGGCAAACAATGAACCTAACGCATTTCAGCAGGTCCCTGCGCGGTGTCGTCGTTGCGATCCCGCTTGCCTTTGCGGTGTTTTTACCGCGACAGGCCTTAGCGGAAACGTTAGCAGATGCTTTGGTTGGGGCATATGAGACCTCGGGGCTTTTAGATCAAAACCGTGCACTGTTGCGCGCCGCTGATGAAGATGTGGCCAGTGCCAAAGCTGCCCTAAAACCGGTATTGAGATGGGCAGGGGGGCTCACGCAAAACTTTGGCTCTACGCGCGCGTCGAGCTTGGCTCCTGCGCAATCGACAGACAGTCTTACGGCTTCGATTAACCTGATTGGGGAGCTTTTGCTCTACGATTTTGGCGCAAGCCAGTACCGGGTCGAGGCGACCAAAGAAACCGTTTTGGCGACCCGTCAGACGTTGCTTGATATTGAGCAGCGCGTGCTTCTTCGCGCGGTTGCAGCCTACATGGGCGTCATTGAAGCTTCCGATGCTGTGGCTTTACGTAACAATAACCTGCGCCTTCTAACTCAAGAGCTTCAGGCCGCGCGGGACCGTTTTGATGTAGGCGAGGTGACGAGCACCGATATTGCAATTGCCCAAGCTCAATTGGCCGAAGCCCGTAGCGGGCTTGCTGGTGCCGAAGGGGCATTGATGCAGGCTGTAGAGGAATATCGCAATGTTGTCGGTCGAAAGCCCGGCAACCTCGTTCCTCCGCCTCAGTTGCCGAATATTGACGGCAATTTGGATGCGGCCAAAGCTCTTGCTGTACGCCAGCATCCTACCGTTCTCGCCGCGCAACATCAGGTCGCGGCTGCACGATTGGCGGTCAAATCGAACGAAGCCTCGATGTCCCCGCGTGTCACACTGCAAGGCAGTTATGGCATATCTGAAACCTTTGATAGCAAGCGCTACAGCAGAAGCGGCAGCATTGGCGTGGAGGCCGGTCAAACAATCTATCAAGGTGGGGCGCTCTCTTCTGCGGTTCGCCGCGCTATGGCGCAGGAGGATGCACAGCGTGCCAATCTTCATGTGGTCAGTAGAGAAGTCGTTCAAGAAGTCGGAAACGCCTATGCGTCTTTGGCCTCGGCCCGTGCCCAGCTTGAAGCGTCTGACCGTCAGATACGTGCGGCGCGCGCGGCCTTTGAAGGTGTGCGCGAAGAGGCAAAGCTGGGCGCACGTACCACGATTGATGTCTTGGATGCGGAGCAGGTGTTGCTGGATGCGCAATCCACCCGTGTTACAGCCCGCGCGAACCTCTATATCGCAGCCTATGCCGTGCTCGCATCAACAGGACGTCTGACCGCAGCTGACCTACGCTTGCCTGTACAGCTTTATGACGCGGCCGCTTATTATAAACTGTATGCGGTGCGCCGCTCCCACACTTACAGCTTAGCGCTTGATCTGCGATTCAGAGGCTTCTTTGTTTTGTGGGGAG
>NZ_JBIFFU010000080.1:0-1197 GCF_043557315.1 Sulfitobacter sp. 1A12779 | reverse complement strand
TGTCGGTCTGCCGGAATTTCTGAGACTGCGTTCCATTTGTTTTCAATAGCTTGCCTGTGTCGCATTTCTGAAACCGATTCAGGGTATGTGAGACTGGACGCCGATTTGAGTCACCATTGGTGGGACTATCCGGCATCCATGCACTGAGTAAGTTATGTCCGATAATTTTCCAGTTGACAAGGATTGGGAAGAGGCCGAGTACCGCGCCCGAGTGATCGAGGAACTGCCGGCCCAGCTCACTCAGGGCAATGTCGACTGGGCCATGCGTCAGTTGAATGTCAGCCGATCCACGCTCTTTCGTATGGTGAAGCAGTTCCGCGAAGACGGGCGGACCAGTGCACTGCTACGGGATACCCGAGGGCCCAAACCGGGCATGCAGCCCCTGGACCCGGCGGTGGAAGCGATCGTGACCCACCATTTCAAAGGCTTCTATGCCACCCGCCGCAAACCGACCAAGACCCGGTTCTGGCGCGAGGTTGCAGCCGACTGCCGAGCGCAGGGGGTGGCCCCTCCTTCGATCCGGCGTTTGGGTCGCTGGCTGGAGGGGCACGATCAGGCAAAGCTGATGGCCCGGCGTGAAGGCAAGGACAAGGCCGAGCGACGCCATCTGGCCACGCCGGGAGGCCTTACTGCAGACAGCCCTCTCGATATCGTCCAGATCGACCACACCAAGGCCGACGTGACAGTGGTCGACCCGGTGACGCGTCGCCCGCTCGGTCGTCCGACGCTGACTGTGGCAATCGATGTGAACACCCGCATGGTTTTGGGGTTTCATCTGTCGCTGGAGCCGCCATCGCTGCTGGCCGCCGCAATGTGTCTGACCCATGCGGTGATGGAGAAATCGCACTGGCTGGCAGCGCGTGGGATCAACACAGACTGGCCAACGCGGGGCATCCCGAACGCGATTTACGTGGACAATGGCGCGGAGTTC
This sequence comes from Sulfitobacter sp. 1A12779, assembly GCF_043557315.1. Lineage (NCBI taxonomy): Bacteria > Pseudomonadati > Pseudomonadota > Alphaproteobacteria > Rhodobacterales > Roseobacteraceae > Sulfitobacter > Sulfitobacter sp. 1A12779. The sequence continues at coordinate 266 of NZ_JBIFFU010000080.1, read as the reverse complement.
CATGCCCGGGCTTTTCAGCTTGCCTGTTCCGAATACCAGATCGACCTGCAGTACCGTCCGCCCGGCACGCCGCGCTATGGCGGCCATATAGAGCGCCTGATCGGCACGATGATGGGCGCGATTCACCTGCTGCCGGGCTCGCATTTCTCGAATATTTTCGAGCGCGGTGATCTCGACGCGGAAGCCGAGGCGGTGATGACGCTCAGAGAGCTGGAAACCTGGCTCGCTCTCGAGATCACTGGCTCCTACCATGCGCGGGTCCACAG
>NZ_JBIFFU010000021.1:0-40377 GCF_043557315.1 Sulfitobacter sp. 1A12779 | reverse complement strand
GAAACAAGGGCATTGGCGGACTTCCTCCGCATTATGCCGTCCTCGTGATAACTGCGGTAATGACGAGCTCGTCATTACCGTAACCAGTTGTGGAGATAGGCGGCATTCATCTCGAGCGTATGGGCCGTGAAGCCGAGCGTCTGACCCAGGAAAACCGAGGTCAATTCCGCGACGATCTCCTCGCGCGCATAGGAGGTGTTGCCGAACTTCGAGAACCCGAAATCGCGGTTAAGCCGATGCGGGGCTTTCGTGGCATGGGCCAGCTCATGCGCCCAGACCCCGTAGAAATTGCGCGGGTCATGGAACCGCGTGATAGACGGCATGTAGACCTTGTCCACGGGCGGCAGATAATAGGCTTCAGTTCCCGTGAAGACGGTCGTGATGTCGATGGCGTCGAAATACGCCTGCATGTGCGGGATGGGCTCGGACGGCGGATGCTCGGGCACGGGCTCCGGGTCGGGGAAGAAGCTGTCGGGCAAGCCATCGATCTGGCAGGCGTTGAACACGCGGTAGGATTTCTGGAAGCGGAATACGCGGGCCTCCTCGGAGCGATCATCCCTCTCCCCGTGGTCATCCTCGCCGCCGGCGTCCCTCCGGCTTTGACCGTAGTAAACGACGACAGAGGACTTCTCGCCCTTGCGGACCTTCGCATCCAACGCATTGGCTTGCGGCAGCGTCATCCAGAAGGGCGAGCTGTGCCCCGCCATCACGGTGCGCATGGTTAGCAGGAAGTTGTTGACCCCCTGGTAGGGCTCACCGCCCACGCGCAGGGGGCGCGAGCTGCCGCCTGCGGTCCAGGGCTTGCGCCATGGCAGGACACCGCGCTCGATGATGCGGATGATTTCGTTCGTGATGACCTCGGAGGCATCGAATTTGGGCGTGCGGGATCGGGCCATGGCTGGCGTCCTTTCGTGTGTTGGTGAGAGAATTTAGGGGTCAGGTTGACTGGCGGGGGCGCGGATCGTTGACGATCCTCGCGCCGAGCCGCTCGACCATGTCGATGTAGGTGGTCAGCGAGACAGACTGGCCGGCACCTGAATGGTCAGCGTCAACCGATCTGCCTCGTGTCACACGGGGCAGGTTCGCGAAGCCGATGCCATCGGTGACGGGTCGGATATCGATGAACGGCGTCCCTCGCGCGACCGCAAGAGAGGCCAGGGGGAAGCGCTCGATTGGCGCGTGGGTGGATACGGTGGCGCAGCCGAGATGGAGGAACGTTCCACCCGCCCCGCAGATCACATGGGCATTCGGCAGCGTCGCCGCCTGCCTGAGATAGCCGAGATCACGCAGGACGGTCTGGCGTTCGAGCCGCTGTGCCAGCGCCGTCTGGCCAGTTCGGCGCAGCTCTCTATGTCGCCACCAGGAGGCCGCGGTTGCGCGGAGCACGCGCAAGACACCTGTTTGCATGGAAATGCCCTTCATCCGGAACGGCAGACCGGAACCCGGCCCGGACCCATCTGAGGGACCCCAAAGGCCCTCATCCGTCAGTCACAAAACCCGAAGAACACTTTCACTTTTCGTGGACCAAACCCATGAAACACCCAACCGCCACCGAACTGTACTGGTACGACGGGATCAGAACACGGGCGCGCAGAGCAGATCCTGAAACAGCGAGAGGAGATCAAACGAAAAACCATGCTCACCCGGCGCTTGCGCCACGAAACTGAAACCGCATAAACTCAATCAAGGATGAGCCAGAGCCTCCAAACGGAAAACCGCTCAAATGTCCCAAATTATCTGACGACGCACAGTCTGACCGACCAGCAGCGCCTCGATCTGCTGGAGCTCTTTGAGGAAAGATACCAGCGCCGGTCCACCATCATTACCGCCCAGCTGCCAGTCTCTGGCTGGCATCAGATGATCGGCGAACCCACCATCGCTGATGCCATCCTCGACCGCATCATACACAACGCCCATCGCATCGAACTGAAAGTAAGCATTCGGCAAAGGCCGTGGGCGCGCCGTATTGATCAGAGGCGTTTGGGTGCGGCTTTTGGTTTGCGCGGTTTCGGGGCCCATTTCTTGGCAAGACGCTCGAAGTTATCGAGGATGCGGCCGATCTCTGCCTCATCCGGGTCGAACTGCCCCCCATACCATTCCAGCATCTGGCTGTGTTCTTCGTGCTTGGGGTCAGCTATGGCATCGAGGAAGTCAGCGTAGCCGGAGAAGCCGCCCACATCCTCCGGAGGGCAAGCACCGATAGCCCTGACCAAGCGTGGATATGCGGCGCCCGAGATAGATCCATCGATTTTCTCGATCTTGATCACGTGGTGCCAGTTGTCGCCAAAGTCATAGATGTAATGGATGGTCTTGGTTCCCACATCTTCGATCACGTCAAGCAGGCTGGTTTTGCTGGCGGGCATCGGGCCATCGTAAAAACCATCTGGGTCTGGCACGCCCCAGCCGCTGCCACCGGCTCTGAACTCATACAAGTGACTGTCAGTCCATCCCATCGCAGCCTGGATCACATCATGCAGGCGGTTCAGCTTGATCTTGAGGGGCACATCAAAGCGTCGAAGCACCTGAGGCTCGACATCGGACAATGTGACCTTGATGCGCGCGACCAGCGTCATGCAGCAATCCTCTTCAATTCCATGGCGGCCTTCCAATTCCAGGGCAACAGTTCTGGTAAGCGTGACACAGGCATATCGGGCAGCCGTGCCAATACGTCTGCCATCCATGCCTGCGGGTCGATGTCGTTCATCTTTGCTGTGACAATGAGGGTATACATGAAGGCTGCCCTGTCGCCACCGCGTTCAGACCCTGCAAAAAGCCATGACTTTCTGCCCAATGCGATCCCTCTGAGCGCCCGTTCGGCGGCATTGTTCGTAAGGCAGAGGCGCCCGTCGTCAAGGAATGCGGTGAAGGCTTCCCAGCGACCTGTCCCCTTGAGCATGTAGTTCATCGCCTTGGCAACTGAGTTGTGCTTTGACATCCGGGCCCGCTCGGCCAGCATCCAATCATGCAGATCATTAACCATCGGTGCTACCCACTGCTGGCGGGCTTCATGACGCGCTGCTTCTGACAGGCCGGTGATGTCACGCTCGGCCGCAAAGATCGCATCGATCCGTGTCACAGCGTCCAGTGCGATTGGCGAGATTTCTTTTGCTACCTTTTTACCCTTGCGGGCTATGGCCTTGATGTCGGCCAGTTCAAAGAACTTGCGTCTTGCGTGGCTCCAACACAGCGCACTACGGACCGGGCCCGGGCTACGATCTGTAAGATACAGATCATTGTAGCCGCCATACACGTCCGACTGAAGAACACCGTGCCATTCGGCCAGATGCCCTGTCGGGTGTTCTTTCCGGCGATCTGTTGAGAAGTGAAAGAGTGCGGCAGGTGGCGCACCCCATCCCACGGTCGATCATCGCGCACATAGGTCCACAGTCGCGCCGTCTTTGCGCCACCACGCGCCAGTAGCGGCACTGTGGTATCGTCACCATGCAAACGGCCAGCATCCAGCACGTGGCGCGCGATCAACGCATGAATGGGAGTCAACGCCACACAGGTATGGCCGATCAGGTCAGCCAAGGTGGACAGGCTCAGATCAATGCCCTCTCGTGCAATGCGCTCGGATTGCCGGTTCAAAGGTTGATGTTGTCCATACTTGTCGAAGGCGATCATCGCGATCAGTTGCGGCCCTGCCCATCCGCGCGGAATGGCGTGGAACGGGGCCGGCGGTTGGCTGATCTTCTCGCAAGCTCGGCAAGTGAACTTCTCGCGGACCGTCTGGATCACCTTCCACTGGCGTGGGATGACCTCCAGTGTCTCCGTAATATCCTCGCCCATTTTGACGATGCGGTCTGAACCACAGCAGGTGCAGCTTGTTGGGGCCTCTACCACCACACGCTCGCGCGGTAGATGAGCGGGCAAAGGTTTGCGCACGGGCTTGCGTCGCGTGAAGACACGCACGGCGTTCGCCTTGTCCGCAGCATGCTCAGCTGCCAGTGCATCCTCGGTTGCGGCCGCTTCCAATTCCTCAAGCTGCAATTCCAGCTGATCAATCAGCCGCGTGCGACGCTCGGAGGTGATGCCATATTTGTCACGCCGAAGCTTGGCGATCTCCAGCTTCAATTCTTGGATCATTGCGTCTGTGCAGGAGGCCAGAGCGCGAGCCTGCGCCAATTCGGTTTCCGCAGCCTGCGCACGGGCGGTCTGCGCGGCAAGTGCAGCGCTTAATCTGGCAATTTCGGAAGCGGCGTCGGACATGGCAAATATTTACCACAGAAGCCATTAAACGCCAATAAAAACAAGCGCTTCAGCACAAATTATCCAGCCGCTTTGGGCCTTTGCGTCCAGCGTGGATTGCGCCAATCGATACCCTCGAGAAGATAGCCCAACTGCGCCGCAGATATCGCAACAGCCGTCCCGTCTTGGCTCACCGGCCAAATGAACTTTCCAGCTTCAAGACGCTTCAAATATAACGACATGCCCACCCCGTCATGCCAGAGCAGCTTCACCAGGTCACCCTTTCGACCTCTGAAGCAAAAGATCTCGCCCGCATGCGGATCACGCCCAAGCCCCTGTTGCACTGTCAGCGCCAAAGTATTCATGCCTCGGCGCATATCCGTCACACCACCTGCAATCCACACCTTCGTTCCAGCTGGAAACGCGATCATGACCGCACCATCAAGCCGTTAAGCAGCTGCGCAGCAGCTTCCATGTCAAAACCTGACGGGATCGCCACACGACACCGCTTTCCGAGATCAATAGTCATGACAGGAGCTTGCGGCGCTGGCGCAGTGTCAGTGCCATCAGAAGCATCTTCGATCTTCATAACGCGCAAAAAATGCGGGCCAGAACCAAGCAATCCATTCTTATGGCGATAACGCCAATCATAAAGCTGAGACCGCGATACCTCATGGCGTCGTGCTACCTCCGCCACTGTCACGCCGTCGCCATAGCTTTCCTCAACGATACGGATTTTTTCGTCATCAGACCAACGCCGGCGGCGGCCGGTATCAGAGACTGACAAAACTTGAATGCGGGGGGTGTCTTCGTGTGCGTCCATAAGGACACTCGATAAACGATCTCACAGCTCAGCAGCCAGACGGCCCTCGGCGGAGGTTTACAACTGAAAGGAGACAGCATGCGCAGAAAAAGCGCAACGCCCGGATTGACCCGGGGCGAAAACCCAGAAATCATCACCAACGAAGACTAACAGCAGCGCAAGGACCAGCCGCCGCTCAACTGTCCGGGACTTAGTGAAATCGCTGTCCGGAATTGCCGAAATCCGCACTCCTGTCAACACTATGCGGCGATGGTGAAGTCACTACCCGATCCGGAAACGCTGCGTCTGCGCTACCGTGATGCGATCCGCGCGACAGTGCGCGATATCGAGGTGGAGGGGCGAGCGGATATCAGCGAGTATGTTGTTCCCGGAGGCACCTCTGTCGCGTTATTCTAATCGTCGAAAGACACCCATCCCTTCACCGTTGAGGTGCTCGATCTGCATACTCATTCCGGCGGATGAGGGCGTTTCAGAGAACTCGACGAGTGAGACCGAACCCGCCGGCTGGTTTTCAGTCACAGGATAAACCGCAAACCTGTGACCATTCCAATGCCGCATGGGCAGCTCGAGGTTTTCTGGCCCCAAGCGCAGCACAAGGCCCTCGCTGGTCTCGATAACCGATGCGCGGTCGAAGTAAGAGTTTTCATAGTCACCGACGTATGTTGCTGACGGTCCCGCCGGGGTGGCTTCGGTGGGCGGCTCAGAGCCGACTAGATGTCCCACAGGCGCTGAAAGAGGTGCCATGATCGGTGCATAGGCGGCCAGCCAGTCACGGCTGTCCGTCCCGAATTCCGCGCGGTCAATGAAGCTTGCCGTGATAGCCTCGGCCGCCCCGGTTGGGGGGGCGTTGGTCAGCACGATAATGCCGAGATCGAGGTCAGGCACCATCACGACGCTGGTCGACGCCCCGAGCGCAAAGGCGCCCGAATGGCTTAGCATCACCCTCCCAGTCAACCTTGTATCGACATTGAAGCCGAACCCATAGGCACCGGGTCGCGCGGAAATGTTCATCTGCGTCCCGCGGATCATCTGGGCGGAGAGCGCCGGAACCAACGCATCTTCGGAAATCACCTGGACGCCTCTGACCGTGCCGCGGCCGAGCACCAACGCCATCCAGCGCGCCATGTCATGCGCGCTGGAGCTGACCCCGCCAGCGGGGCTTTGGGCATCCGGTTGGCGACGATCGGAGATTGCATAACCCACTCCCTCAACGACATGGCTCGCTGCGCGGTTGCTTTGCATCATGTAATCGACGTGGCGCGAGCTGGTCGACGTCATACCAAGCGGAGTGTAGAGCGCGGTCTCGGACAGGCTGGCCCAATCAGTGCCTGCCGCCGCTGCCACGGCCTCGGCACCCGCAGTAAGTCCGAAATTGGTATAGGCGTAGTCGGCTCGAAAATCCCCTTTTGGGAGCAGCGAAAGTCGCTCCAGCACTGCGCGGCGGCCGAAACCGATGTCCTCCAGATCGTCACCTGCGTGATCCGGCAGGCCCGAGCGATGCGCGTAGAGATCCCCGATAGTGACATGATTGCTGACCCACGGGTCGCCCATTTCGAACCAGGGCAGGAAATCGCGCACCGGGCTGTCCCAACGCACACGACCCGCATCGACCTGTGTTGCAACGACTGTGGCTCCGACCGGTTTTGATACGGAAGCCAGCAGAAAGACCGTCTCTGCATCGACGGCCTCCGGGCGCCCGATGGCACGGACGCCAAAGCCCCGTGCATAGACGGTTTGTCCATCGTGGATCACAGCTATGGCGAGCCCTGGGATTCCGGTTCTCTCCAGAACGTTCTCGCCGAGCTCATCCAGCGACGCAATCGCTCGCGCGATTCGTTCCTCCGAAACAGGCAACAGCACGGCAATGGGCGGTGCGATCGTCGATTCGGGTAAGGCAATCGCAGACGGCATGTTGTCTGCGTTTACCCCACCCGGCAATGTGAGGGTTAGCAGACCGGCGATTATCAGTTCGGTGCCGAGCCGCTTGCGATCTGCGCTCCGGCGTCCTGTCCGTCGCCATCGATGCGGTTTGGCTGGCATGCTTGGCGACTCCGGGCGCATTCTCGAGTTCTACTGTCCCTTCTCTCAAAAATGATTCATCAGGTCAGGGCACTCACACCCTACTAGAAATCTCGCGGATTAGAAGCCGACGCCACCGCAGCGAATGACGGCTTCGGCACGCCTCGGCGCGGTATAGAAAGCCTTGGTCGGATGACAGACAGAGGACCATGCTGGATCTTCACGACGGCATCGGCGGCCAACTGGTGAACACCCTCGCCTATATGGAAAACTCAGACCACAACGATCCGGTGCTTCAGAACGCTATCGTAGACGCCTTACGCGATATGGGACTGATGATCGATAGTCTCAGTCTACAGGACGATATTCCTGTCATGCTCGGGAGGATCCGCACTCGGCTGGAGCCGTTGTTGGTGCGCCACAGCGCGCAGTTCGAGTGGAAGGTCGATGGCGAAACCCGGCTGGACGATCAAACACCGTCGGATGTCTTGGCTCTCATGTGCATCGTGCAGGAAGCCATCACCAACGCCGTCAAACATTCCCGGGCAGCCGTGGTCACGGTCGCATCCGAAGACCGTTCAATCATGCATATTCGTCAGAACGCGCAAGAATTGCGCGCCGGAACCAAAACCGCACGTGTTTGTTCCCATAGCAGCAATCGTGAAGCTGAGAGCGAAATACATCTTGGCCTCGTGCGGCCTCGGCCAATGTCACGCCATCGCCAAGACTTTTTGCAACGACACAGGTTTTCTCGTCATCTGCCCACCCAGCGGCGACAGTCGGCGTGTGCTGCGGTGTGCCCGATCCGTAGGCGGGAAGGAAACCCCGTTATTTAATGGCTGTGCTGGTCTGGGCGTATCCATCCGGTGAAGGCCGCGGCGACTTCAGATCTGACGGTCGCGTTCCATGGCGATCATCTCAAGTAGGTTTTCGACACCGAACGGGGTGAAGGCAAGGACCTCAACATCAGCGGTGCCGTAGACCCAGATTATGCCGTCTTCGGGCTCCATGCCGATGGCGAGATCATGAAGCCGATCGACTGTCTCGCCCAGCTCGACGGCGACGCGGTCCACGGTCTTGACGGCGTAAACCTTGTTCAACTGCATGGTCAGGCGGCCTGAGCCATACTCCGGGCCTTCCAGTTCCAAGGGAGCAGTTCCGGCAGGCGTGGCAGGGGCGTATCCGGCAACCGAGTGAGAACCTCGGCAAGCCATGCCTGCGGGTCGACGTCATTCATTTTGGCCGTGACGATCAGGGAATACATGAAGGCGGCGCGATCGCCACCGCGCGGAGATCCGGCGAAGAGCCAGGCTTTCCGCCCGAGGGCGACGCCCCGCAGCGCGCGTTCCGCTGCGTTGTTCGTCAGGCAGATGCGGCCATCATAGAGGAAGCGGGTGAAGGCGTCCCAGCGGCCGTCCTCCTCGAACATGTAGTTTATGGCCTTGGCGACGGGGTTGTGCTTCGACATTCGGGCGCGTTCGGCCCGCAACCAGTCGTGCAACTCGTGGACCATCGGGCGCACCAGCTTTTGGCGGGCGTCATGGCGGGTCGCGGCGGTCAGGCCGGTGATCTCGCGCTCGGCATCGAAGATGGCGTCGAAGCGTTTGACGGCTTCCAGCGCGATGGGCGAGATCTCCTCGGCGACCTTCTAGCCCTTGCGGGCTGTGGCCTTGATGTCTGCCAGCTCAAAGAACTTGCGCCGGGCATGCGACCAGCACAGCGCGCTGAGCACCGGGGCTGGCTTATGCTGGGCGCTGTAGAGGTCGTTGTAACCGCCGTAGGCGTCGGCTTGCAGGATACCGCGAAAGCTACCGCACCATCGCCGAAGTGCTGCGGCCTCGTCGTCAAGGCGGGCATCGTGGACCTGACCCGTGACGACCGCGCCATGATCTACGGTGCGATGCTCTGGATCGCCGATAAGCTCAAGAGAGAGGGCGGCGAACATGCGCGCGATACATGGAAGAAACTCGGAAAAATGGCGTTCGAGATGGAACGTCCGGCAGGCGCGCATACCACCGAAAAATGAGCCATCTCCATGCCACATGCATCCTTTTCCTCCGGCGCTCAGATTTCGGACCGGGCCATTGGCACCGACAGAACCAGCGCCACCAGTTCCGCCTGCCTTTGCACGCCGGTTTTGGCGAAGATGTTTCGCAAATGAAAGGCGACGGTCGTGCCCGAGATCGCTAACCGTTCCGCGATCTGGTTGCGACGCAGTCCTTCTGCTAACAAGCAGGTGACCTGGGCTTCCATCGGAGTCAGGTCGAACAACTGGCCAAGGGTCGCATTGTCCGGAGGGGGCTGGCCATCCGCGCCGTTCAGTATCAGCATGGCGACCGCATCGTCATGGTGCGCGCGCGCCGGCAGCGACATCCCGACAACCATGAGATGATACTCACCGTCCAGACGTAGGCCCTCCGGCGCCACCCCTTCATCGGAAATCAGCGCGGCGATCAGCGCCGTCAGTTTCCGTCCATCTTCACCGCCCATGGCGATGCGCCCGCCAAGCACGATGCCGGCCTCGTCCGACAGGCGCCGGGCGAGAGGATTGGCATGGACCACTCCGCCCTTGGCGTCGAGCAGCACCACGCCGATGGCCAGGCGATCCAGCGCGGCCAGGCCGGAACGGTTTCCCGGCATTGCGCGCAATCGCTGCATCCGGTTCAGGCGCGATTCAACGGTCGCACGCAGCAGGTCGTAGTCAATGGGCTTGGTCAGATAATCGTCGGCCCCGGCGATGCGCCCGTCGATCACCTGCTGGCGTGAAGACAGAGCGGTCAGGAAGACGAAGGGCACGTCGTCGAGATCGGGGTGAGTCTTGCGCAAATGGGATATGAACCCTCTTCCATCCATGCCGGGCATCAGGATGTCGCACAGGATCAGATCGGGGCGCCGGCTTTCCAGAATGGCCAGCGCCTCACGCGCATCAGCGGCAGCCGCCACGGCATAGCCGGCCTCGTGCAGTTCGAACGCGATATCGTCGCGCAGCGACGGCTCGTCCTCCACGCACAGGATCAGTGGCGCGGTCATGCGGAGACCTCCCTCGGCAGGTAAAGCGCGGCGGTCAGACCGCCTCCGGCACGCTGTGTCAGGTTCACATCACCTCCCTGCATCCGGGCAAGATGGCGCGCAAGCGTCAGCCCCAGCCCAGAGCCAGGCAGGGTTTCGTGCCCACTCCCACGGTGGAACCTGTCGAAGGCGCACGCTATCTCGTCAGGCAACATACCCCTTCCTCGGTCTTCAACCCGACAGACGATGTGAGTCTGCGACTGTGAAACCTCGACATCGACGCAGCAATCCAATGGGGAGTACAAAAGCGCATTGTGGAGCAGATTGGACAGGATTTCGCTGGTCAACGCCGGATCGCAAAGCGCGACCATCGGAGCTATCTGCGCCGGCTGCCGGATACGCGACGGGTCACGGCCCTGCGCCGACATCATCAGGTCGTCAATGACCGAGGCTGCCAGATCACGCAGGTCATGAGCACCGAGGTGAGGAAGAACCCCGTCACGTTCCAGCCGTGACATCATCAGGGCGGTATCCGTCAGCTTCACAAGCCGCGCAACCGCCTCGCGCGAGACGGCCGCCTTTTCCGAAACCAATTCCGGCGAAACCGGGCTGCCGCGCCGGGTCAGGCGATGCATGGCGCTGTCGATCACAGCCAGCGGCGTGCGGAGTTGATGGGCAATCAGATCGGCGAATCGGCGGTGGTTCTCAGAGGTTTCGCGCTCGCGTTCCAGATCGCCGGCCAGCTCTTCAGCCCGCAGGCGATCCAGCCGCCCCCTCATCAACCGCCTCTCGCGATCGATCAGGATTGCGGCTAACCCCAATCCTGCCAATGCAGCCCCCAAGACCGACACCAGCGCGAGCCGGTGCAAATGTCCCAGACGGTCCAGCCGCTCAGCCTGAATCTGCCATTCATGAGACATTACCAGACTGGCCTTGCCCCGCAGGGCTTCGACCAGAGCCGTGACATGTGCCCGCAGCGCAGCCGGATCAGCCCCTTGCACGGGATCAAGCGCCAGAAGGCCGCTGCGCCAACCAGCAAGCGTTTCGGAGATCCCCGCATCCTCGAGAAAGCGGCGTTGTGGCCCCTCTTCCAGCAGCGTCAGCCGGGAAAGTAAGACGTCAAAGCGGGTCTGAATCTGTTGCGGCGGCGCCTCGTCAGAAAGCGCGAGCGCGAGATTCAATGCCTCTATCTGCGCTTGGCCAAAGACCCAGATCATGTTTTCGCTGGCACCGATCCGCATCTGACGTTCCAACTGAACTAGCTGCCACGCAGCCAGCCCCAGAAGGCCCAGGCAGACCAGAACCAGACCGCCCAGCCCCAAATATCGTATCCACTCTTGGCGGGTGGTCATTGCACATGCAGCGCGACAAGCTGCCAGACCCATCGCATGTCATACCGTATATCGGCCAGAACGCCGTGATTGTCGCGCGGATAGACAATCCAGACTGGACCCTTGTCACGCGGGGTCAGAGGCACGTCATCCATGTAAAGCGCGGCCAGAACATCAAACCGGTGAAAATCCTCGACAGGGATATCGACGACATAGTCGTTCAACGCTGTCGCGCGCACACTACTTCCCTCGGCCCCGGCATGGGCGAGGATGTCTCGCATCAGCACGCCGCGGAACTCCGGCCTGCCATCTGTGACGGTGGTCGATGTCGAAAACTCATGCCAGTCCATCGTATCGAAATCCGCGCGCGTCATCTCCACCCTGCCGTCCGTGACCGCCCCAGTCAGGGTCAGCAGGACATCCTCGGCAGCCGCTGGTACGGCCATGAACACAAGTGCCGTCATCAACGCGGTTTGAGCGGTGTACCGCAATCTCATGGCCACAATCCAAAATAAAAGCCCGGTTCCAGCCTGAACTCTATCACAAGAGACTGCATGTTCCCCGTTCAAACGAACGGGGCGGCCCGTGTTGAGCAAAGCTAAACTCAGAATCAAACAGGAGGAGGATCTACTCTTGACCATCTTCTCGACCATACGAAGGGCGGGCATAGCTGTTCTGGCCTGTCTGCTGGCGCTGCCGGTGCTGGCTGATGAGCCTGGAGGGCTGGTTACTGGCAGTTTTGGCGATCAGCCGCTGGAGCTGACTGTTGCCCCCGAATTGTCCGGCGCGACGATCATTGGCAACTACGCCGATGCCTCCTTGCTTGCCGCACAGATGGAGGGCGATCAGGGGCCGGTCAATCTGGAACTGACGATCAATGGCGAATTGCCCTCGCCGGGCGAAATGGCGCTGACTATCACCTTCGCGCGCGACATGGGACGGAATTGGACCGGCGATCAGGACAGCCTGACACTGACCCTGGAGGAATTCACGCCGGGCGACGGGATTGTCGCCTTGAAGGGCACGCTCACCGGGCAAGTCAGCGGTGGCCCCTCGTCCGAAACCCGGCCTGTCACCTTCAGCTTCGACACCCGGCTTGAAGAGCTTGACTGAGATGGCTGGACCCGCCCTTGCCCGAACTGCGGCCATGCTGCTGATCGCTACGGCAACCTCAGCACTGGCCGGTGAACCGTCCAACCCGGTCTGCCACGCGGACGTCCATCGCGCCGGTAATTTTGACCTGCGACAGATTGGTCCGCTGATCGCGGGAACGTGGGCCGAAGCCGCCATCGGAACGAGTGTGGCAATAGGCGTTCAGGAGAGTACCTTCGAGATCATTTATGATCGGAACCGCAACCGATTGTATCTGGGTTCGGACGGCATTCAGACCGAACTTGTACCGGTTCGAGGTGGCAACAAGCCGCTGCGCTTTGACTTTGTGCGTGGCGAGCCAATGGACCCGCAGTTTTATATGTTGACTTCAACGGGTTCCGAGCCCGGCGCGGAGCCTTGGGAATGGGCGTTGGTTCAGGATTGCCAGATTGCCTCGGCGCCGCAATTCGAATGGCAATTCGGCACCGGTGCGCGGCGCTCGGACGGGATCATCAGTTTCTTCTCGGCCAATGAGGCGATGGGAACAAAACGCAATTCGGCGCGGGGCGTCCGCGAACAGCTGATCAGCCGATAGGAATGCCAATGAAGGTGCTTGTCCCGCTTGTCTTGGCCCTCGGAATCGCAACCCCGGCTGGTGCATTGGACGCCATCGGCGAGATCGGGGCAAACTTGGACGGTGAAGAACTGAACTGGCAGGTGATGCGTCAGGATGATGGCTCGGCGATGGTGCAGATCACCGATATCGGCCCGCTGACCATGATCGAACTGCATGCACTTGGCGACGGCAGCATTTCCATCGGCCTAATCTTTCACGGCAAGCCCTCCGGAGATACGCCGCCCACCGGTCTGACCATCGACATGCGGCCCGATCGCGGGGCGTTGGCGGGCGCGGTCTGGGAAAGCGAGGAAGAGCCGCCGCAGATGTCGATCGACCTGCTGGATCTTGAGGATGAAGGCCGCATCCAGGCCAGCTTTGCAGCAACCCTATGCCGCCGGGATGCCCCGGACGACTGTCGCGACGTCGAGGGGCGGATCGACACGTCGTTGGGTGCCGGCCCATGACACTGGCCGAGTTTCTGGCTGATCCGCTGCGCGTGACGCAAATCTCCGACAGCGTGCTGGAGATCGAGAAGCGTCCGGTCCGGCGCGCGGTGATTGCTGCGGCGGTGATATTGGTGGCGATCGCGGCGGGCCTGGCAGCCATCGGGGATGGTGCGACCGGAACGGGGATCATCGTGCTTGCCGTGGTGGGCCTGATCGGCTGGCTCTACATGCACGAGTTGGTGCAGCTGACTCAACTGAGCCTGGACAGGCATGCCGGCCTTGTCCGGCTGCGTGTGACCACATTGCGCGGGCGGCGTGAAGAGACATTCGCACTTTCGGACCTGCACAAGCTGGAAAGCGTCGCGCACTATGGCACGGCGGCAGGAAACGATGAGACCCGGCTGGTGCTGATTTGCGGATCGGGACCAGAACGGCGCGAGATCATAGTGCCCATGTTCCGCCCGGATCCCGAAGAGGTGGCGCGTCTGACGGGCGTCGTCAATGGCTGGCTTTCCCGCCAGGGAAAGGGAAACCCGTCATGAGTATTGAGACGAATACCCCCGATCTGCTGGAACTGGAACTTGGAATACCGCGCTTCACCCTGTGGTTCGTCATGCTGCCTGTCCTGCCGGTCACGCTGATCGGGCTTGCCAATCTGATCGGCGGCGAGTTCCTGACCGCGCTGGTGCTTCTGGCCGGGCTGAACGGGGCCTTCATCGCGGGATACATTGCCCTGTCCGAGCGCACGCGGCTCCGGCTGGATGCGGGGACGGGGCTGGCCAGCATCACCCGGACATCGCGCCTCAGCACGCTCCGGCGGGACTACCCGCTGGAGACGCTGGACAGTGCCGAGCTGGACCGCAGCCATACCGCGCGAGAGGACCGCAGCACCTCGAAGGTGGTTCTGGTCTTTCGCGACACGCGCCCAGCCACACGGGTCGCGCTGTCGCGGTGGAGCGTGTCCGGCGACGGGCCCGCGCTAATCGCCAATGACATCAACGCCTGGCTGCGGCGCCATTTCGGGGACGAAGCGACCGCCCCCAACTGTCAACACCCAGACTGATCAACACCTGAAAGGAAACCGGAGCTTTGTGGGATTTCAATATCGGACAGGCGTTCAGCCTGATGATGCGGACGCTGCCTTTCGTGCTCTTGCGAGCGGCGGTCTATTTCGGGATCACGCTGGCCTATATCCTTGCGACCGGCGCCGGCGTCGTGATCGGCTGGGGCGTCGGCGCCTTCGGGGATGCCGACTTTCGCGCGGCCTCGATGACCTGGGGCGGAATCGCGGGCTTCGGCCTGACCGGCGCGGTGATGTACTGGCTGCGCGAGTATATCCTCTACGTCGTCAAGGCGGGTCATGTCGCGGTTTTGGTCGAGCTGATCGACGGCAAACCCTTGCCGCAGGGGCGCGGCCAGATCACCCATGCCACGGCCGAGGTGAAGGAACGGTTCGGTCAGGCGTCGCTGCTCTTCGCGCTGGACCAGCTGGTCAAGGGTGTGATCCGTGCCATTACAGGGCTGGTGCGCGGCATTCTGACCATCCTGCCGATCCCCTATGTCCGGCAGTTGATGGGCGTCGTGCAGGCCTTTCTCCGCATGGCGGTGGGCTTCATCGACGAGGTGATCCTCGCTCATGCGATCCGCACCCGCTCGACGGACGCCTGGGGATCGGCGCGTGAGGCGCTGGTGCTCTACGGCCAGAACTGGAAAGTAATGCTGCGCAACGCCGCCTGGCTGACGCTTTTTACCTACGGCCTCGCCTTTCTGATCTTCCTCGTGATGCTCGCCCCGGCTGCGGCACTGGTCTACGCCATCCCCGGCGCCTGGTCGGCGGGCGGCTTCGTCTTCGCGCTTCTGTTCGCATGGAGCGTCAAGGCGGCCTTCCTGGAACCCTTCGCCGTCACCTGCCTGATGCAGGTCTATTTCAAAACGACCGACGGCCAGCAGCCCGACCCGGAATGGGATGCGCGGCTGGAGCAGATGTCCTCGCATTTTCGCAAACTGAAAGAGCGCGCGGGCGCTCGCTTCGGAGCCACGCACAACGGAGAAGCCGCATGAAACCGCTCGTGACCGCCGGGCTTGCCGCCCTGACGTTATCCCTTGCAGCGCCGACGCTCGCCCAGGAACGCCAGAACACGATCCTCGTGCTGGATGCTTCGGGGTCGATGTGGGGCCAGATCGACGGGGTGAACAAGATCACCATCGCCCGTGAGGTGGTGGCCGACATCTTGTCGGATTTCTCCGCAGACCAGAATCTCGGCTTCGTCACCTACGGCCACCGCGAGCGCGGACAATGCTCGGATATCGAGACCGTTGTTGCGCCGGCGCCGGGCACCGCCGACGAGATTGCCCGGATCGTTAACGAACTGAACCCGCGCGGCATGACCCCGATGACCGATGCTGTCATCGCCGCTGCCCAAGCGCTGCGCCATACCGAACAGGCGGCAACCGTGATCCTCGTCTCGGACGGCATCGAAACCTGCAACCCCGATCCCTGCGCTGCCGCCCGCGCGCTGGAGGCGGCCGGCGTGGACTTCACCGCCCACGTCATCGGCTTCGACGTCAGGGGCGAGGCCGAGGCGCTGATGCAGATGCAATGTATCGCCGAGGAGACCGGCGGCCGCTTCCTGACCGCCGACAATGCCCGCGAACTGACCGACGCGCTGCGTGAAGTCACCGCCGCGCCACCTTCGGGAACCTTCACCTTCACCGCCATTCTCGGTGGCGAGGAGATCGGCGAGGAACCTGTCTGGGACCAACCGTCGATGCCATTGGATATTCTCCTTCTGCCCGGCGAGGTGATCTGGGAAATCTCGGACACCGGGTTCAACATGATGCGGACGGGCACCGCAAATCCCTTCACCGCCGATCTGCCGTTCGGCGATTATATCGTGACGGTCCATTCGACGGCTCAGAACGACTTCTCGCAGACCGAAATCAGTCTGGCATCGGACAGCGCACGCAATGTCCACGCGATCTTCCCGCCCATCGCGCCAGAGCAGCCCCTCGCGCAGGTATTCGCTCCGGCGCAGGCCGTTGTCGGGTCCGCGTTCAGGGTGACATGGGAAGGCGAGGACCTGCATCCGCGCGATTACGTCACAATAGTGCCCGCCGATGCAGAGGACGGGATCTATGGCGACTACGATCGGCTCGAGGACCAGAACGAGGGCGAACTGCGCGCCCCGGCCGAACCCGGCCTCTATGAGGTGCGGCTGCAACTCGACGCCGGCGACCGGGTTCTCGCCCGCACACCCGTCGAGGTGGTCGATGCGGACGTCACCGTATCGGCGCCGACACAGGTCGTCGTCGGATCGGCCTTCCCCGTTACCTGGCAGGCCGAAGGTCTGCACCCGCGCGACTATGTCACCATCGTGCCCGCAGGGGCAGATGACGGAGCCTATGGCGATTACCACCGCATGGAAGGCGATGCCGAGGGCGAGTTGCGTGCGCCGGCCGAACCGGGGCTTTATGAGGTGCGCCTGCAACTCGACACCGGCGATCGGGTTCTCGCCCGCACACCCGTCGAGGTGGTCGATGCGGACGTCACCGTATCGGCGCCGGCACAGGTCGTCGTCGGATCGGCCTTCCCCGTCACCTGGCAGGCCGAAGGCCTGCATCCGCGCGATTACGTCACCATCGTGCCCGCAGGGGCAGATGACGGAGCCTATGGCGATTACCACCGCATGGAAGGCGATGCCGAGGGCGAGTTGCGTGCGCCAGCCGAGCCGGGGCTTTATGAGGTGCGCCTGCAACTCGACACCGGCGATCGGGTTCTCGCCCGCACACCCGTCGAGGTGGTCGATGCGGACGTCACCGTATCGGCGCCGGCACAGGTCGTCGTCGGATCGGCCTTCCCCGTCACCTGGCAGGCCGAGGGCCTGCATCCGCGCGATTACGTCACCATCGTGCCCGCAGGGGCAGATGACGGAGCCTATGGCGATTACCACCGCATGGAAGGCGATGCCGAGGGCGAGTTGCGTGCGCCGGCCGAACCGGGGCTTTACGAGGTACGCCTGCAACTCGACACCGGCGACCGAGTTCTCGCCCGCGCGCCCGTCGAGGTGATCGAGGGTGATGTCTCGCTCAACGGACCCGACAGGGTGCGGGCCGAAACGGAAATCACCGTATCATGGAGCAGCGTCATCCATCCGCGCGATTACGTTGCCATCGTTCCAATCGGCACGCCCGACGGCGAGCAAAGCGGCTATCGCCGCGTTGGCGATGCTGATCGCGGCACGTTCACCGCCCCGGCGGCGCCAGGCGCCTATGAAGTCCGTTACCATCTGGATCATGGCGACCGGGTCATGGCGCGCCGGCCGATCGAAGTGCTGGCGGCGAATGCGCCGATGGATGAGGGTGCCGGGCTCGTCGTGCCCGCCACCGCGAGGCCGGGCGAGACCATCGTCGTGCGCTGGACCGGCGGCGGCGAAAGCGAGGACCGGCGTGTTGCGCTGGCTCGCGCCGATCAGGCGGATTTCAGCTGGATCAGTTTCGCAAGCGCCGTCGGGATCGACAGCCTGGAGATCGAAATGCCGGATGCGCCCGGCACCTACGAAATCCGCTATCTGGACATAACGGAAAGGGCAGTTCTCGGCCGCGCGATCATCACGCTTGGCGAATGACGGGCGTCACAAAAATCAGGAGAATTCATAACCATGCTCAGATCAGTCATTACGGCATTTGGCCTTCTGGCCCTTGTCGTGCCTGCCGTAGCCGCAGAGCCGGGGGGAACGGCATCCGGGACGATCGCAGGCGAAGAGATTGAACTGTCGGTCTGGACAGAGCAGTCCGACTTCACGTCTTCAAGCTTTTCAATCTATTTTCGAGCACCGGCACTGAGGGAGCGCGGCCTGGGCAGCTTGTCCGTCGGCGCAGAGTGGATCGGCGATCTCGATGGTGGCCTCTTTTCCGCAGAAATCGACGTTCCAATTCTCAATACCGATCCGTATCGCGTTTACCGTGCGGACCTGGACGATGAACTCTCCCTGACAATTACGAGCGCCTCCTACCAAGGCGATGTGCTGGCAATCGCGGGCCAGGTGGAAGGTGTTCTAACCAGTATGGACCGGATTGCCCTTCGTAATCCTGACCCCAACGTACTCTCAGTGTTAGCCTGACGTTTGAAGCCGTATTGGGTGAGTTGCAGTGAGGACCGCGGCGTTTTCCCTAGGGTCAGGATGCATTGATTTCTGTTGCGCTGCGTGATTCACGCCTCCGAAAACGGAGTGGTGACATGAGCGATCTCTTCTGGCTGACCGACGCGCAGATGGCGCGCCTGGCTCCCTTCTTTCCCAGGTCGCACGGGAAGCCCCGGGTTGATGACAGACGGGTGCTGAGCGGGATTATCTTCATAAATCGCAATGGCTTGCGTTGGCGTGACGCTCCTGCTGCATATGGCCCTCACAAAACGCTTTACAGCCGGTGGAAGCGTTGGAGCGAAAAGGGCATCTTCGCGCGGATGATGGCCGGGCTGGCGGCGGAACACGGCGAGAAAACGACCGTGATGATCGACGCAACATACCTCAAAGCCCATCGAACGGCGACCAGCATGGCCGCCAAAAAGGGGGGCGTGGTCGCCTGATCGGCCGAACCAAAGGCGGTATGAACACCAAGCTGCACGCCATCTGCGACAGTCAGGGGCGACCGATCGACCTGTTCGTCACCGCTGGACAGGTCAGATGGAGTGGTTGCCGCCCTCCCTAGACGGCATCGCAATGTGCCAAGGTCGTGGTTTTCAACGCCACGCGCAAAGGAGGACGGCGAGATGAAGAATATGATGATCGGGGTCGATCTGGCAAAGGCAGTTTTTCAAGTTCATGGTGCCTTTCGAACGGGGGAGGTCCAGTTCCGCAAAAAACTGACGCGAAAGCAATTCCCCGCGTTTATGGCGCAGCAAGAGCCTAGCATGGTGATTTTCGAAGCATGCGGCAGCGCACATTTTTGGGCCCGTGAGATGGAATCTCTTGGGCACGAGGTACAGCTGATCGCACCGCAATATGTGCGCCCTTTTGTGAAGCGGCAGAAAAATGATGCGGCCGATGCTGAGGCGCTTGTCATTGCGGCACGCCAGCCTGAGATGCGTTTCGTGGAGCCCAAAACAGTCGAGCAGCAGTCTTGCGCGGCGGTCTTCCGGGGCCGGGAACGATTGGTTCATCAGCGCACTGCGGATGTGAACGCCTTGCGGGCGCTACTGTACGAACATGGCCACGTATTTCCCGCGGGAATACGCTACCTCGACCGCATGGTAGCATTTGTGGAGGATGCGGCATCCGAACTGCCAGCATTGATCCGGGAGGAGTGCCAGGATCTGCTGGCGCAGATTGCAGAGAAAACGACGCGTATTGCCAAGCGCACCACGAAACTCAAAGTTCTGGCCGCCCAGTCGGACAGGGCGCGTCGGCTACAAACCATGCCGGGTGTTGGCCCCCTGACGGCTGTCGCCGTGGAAGCGTTCGGACCTGACATGGCACAGTTCAAGACTGGACGTGACTTTGCGGCTTGGTTGGGTTTGGTGCCAAGACAGCATTCCTCTGGAGGCAAAGAGCGTCTGGGTCGAATGACCAAGGCCGGTCAGGCCGATATCCGACGTCTCCTTATCATTGGCGCAATGTCACGGTTAAACTGGCTTGGGCAGCGCACCATTGTAGAAGGGAGCTGGCTTTCACGCTTGTTGGCACGCAAACCTAAGATGTTGGTCGCGATCGCTCTGGCCAACAAGATGGCCCGGCAGATTTGGGCGATGCTGACGAAGAACGAGAACTACAAGAATCCCGCGCTTGCAGTCACAGCATAATGTTCATGCCGAACTGTTAGCAACGGTGCCAAGGGGTGTGGGAAGACGACGACCTGAATGGGCAAAACGATCGAACAGATCTGGGTTGGGAAAACCAGTTAATCGCTACGAGCTAAGAGCTCGAAAGTAAGATTTGGACCTAATTCGCTGATCACCATCTCGGCCTGCGGCTTCTGGAATCGCCGCGTCATGAAGGCCTCACAGAAGTTCGCACTCGATCACACGCCAACAAGGTCAGAAACTTCTTGCGCTAAGGGCGGCAACCACAGAAGCGATTATATCGGCGCTCGGGCCCTGCTGAGTGGCCTGCCAAACGTCAAATGGCTACTCGGGGATCGTGGCTATGACGCTGACTGGTTCAGAGAAGCGTTGCAGGACAAGGGGATACGTGCCTGCATCCCAGGCCGGAAGAAACGCAAGACGGCGATCAAATACGATAAGCGGAGATACAAGCGGCGTAACCGCATCGAGATCATGTTCGGCAGGCTCAAGGACTGGAGGCGCGTCGCGACCCGCTATGACCGATGCCCCAAGGTGTTCCTCTCAGCCATCGCCCTCGCGGCTCTCGTCATCTATTGGTTATGAATCCTGACCCTAGTTTCGTGTTGGATTGGACCCTATGGTGCCCCGCGATCTCGCGGGAGAGAGCCGTGATGGGTGAGAGGCCCGGGCTTGGGCGGACCCCTTTGATTCTACATAGGCTCAGGCGGCAAGCTCCGCGCCCCCTGCCCTATCGCCGCCCTCTTTGCCAACGATTTCGAGCCGCGCGTTGCGATAGCCTTCCCTGGCGATCCAGAGCTCGGCAGCCGTGACGGACTCGGCCAGATGCAG
Organism: Sulfitobacter sp. 1A12779; assembly: GCF_043557315.1. Classification (NCBI taxonomy): domain Bacteria; kingdom Pseudomonadati; phylum Pseudomonadota; class Alphaproteobacteria; order Rhodobacterales; family Roseobacteraceae; genus Sulfitobacter; species Sulfitobacter sp. 1A12779. Next base: position 19,223 of record NZ_JBIFFU010000021.1, on the reverse strand, counting down.
CAGCTCCGTGCAACCGCCGAAATCCAGCACGACGCGCACCTGTCCGGGCTTCGGCTCCTCAGCCACTTCGAATGTCAACGCACTTTCAACCGAATAAGTCCGCATGATGGTGACAAGAATGACCCCGTCGGAAGAGAAGTTCCCCTCGTGCAGCGTGAACGACGCCGGCGCCGTCCAGGTCGGATAGGGTCGCGGCGGCTCCTTCTTGACGAGACGGCCGACGCCGTTCGAGCGCTCCCAGGCCGCGAGCTTCTTTGTGAACCGGGCGGGCGGTTTCGTTGTGCTATCGGTGTAGCGAATGAGCGCGCCCAGGGGCGCGGTTTCGAGAATGGTGGTTGCAGACATGATTCCTCATCCTGAATGCGTCATTTTGCATTCATCTTATTGATATTGTTGTATTTTATGTGATTGAGGGCGGGTTTCCCCGCCCTCGGATGGCGCGGATCACTCGGCAGCCATCATCGACGCATCATCACCCGGCAGATCAGCGGTGAGGAAGGCGGGAAGGTCGACATCCTCGGTCTGACTGGCGTCGGAAACGAGCTCAGGCGCCCCCTGCCCTTCCGCGCCATCGAGTGCTGCTAGATCGTGACGGCGCAGAACCTCCGGCAACCAGCCGCTGCCTTTCAGCAGACGCTCGGCTTCACTCGCCATCTCGCCCTTCTTCAGGTGATCGAGGAGTTGCGCCGTCCCCTCCCCTTTCGCCTCACGCACGGCCTCGAGGTTCCGGGCCTTGAGCACGCGGTTCAGGTAGGTATCGGCCGTCGGCTGCCAACCCGCCTCGAACATGTCGAGTTCGACCGCCTGGGCGACCAAGTCAGACTGGGTCATCCGCCTGGTCAAACCACTGGCGGAGATACCGGCACCATAAGGGTTCACCTTCTCATGGAGCGCGTTGATCCCGAAGCTGAGGCAATGCGCGAGTAGCGACAGCCGGCTCCCTTGATCAAGGGAGGTCAGGTAGTCCCAGAGCGCGGCATCGTCGCCGAGCGGCTAGTAGGCCTCCCATTCCGCGTGGCGATCGTCCACCAGCTTGGCCACCACGCTGTCCTTCAGATCGCTCGCCTGCGCCGACATGTAGACGTGACGCACCGAAGCCTCGAGGCAGCTGCCGGCCGAACTGGACGTCCGGAAGGTGTCATTGACGAGCTTCAGGAGCAGCAAGGTCAGGGCGACGTCAGGCGAACGCCCGACAGCTTCCCGCAATGCCAGGGTGCGGTGCGCCGTCAGTTCCATGACCAACCGCTCGGGCAAGGGCTTCAACGCACCATCGTCCTCGTCGTCGGGCACGTTGGCACCAAGCGCCTGACCGGCAGAGGTGATCACCGTGCCGTGGCCGATACCATCCACATTGCTCCCCGCTGAAAGCTCAACGCCCTGCCCGTTTGCCGCATGTTCACCGCTGTGGACGTCGGCATCTTCCCGAGGCTCATCCTCGGGCCGCACGAAGCCCCGATAAACGGCAAGCTCGCCATAGCGGTCAAGCGTCACGAAAGCCCCTGCCCGTGCGATCTCCTCATCGTCGAAGATCAGCGGTCGAACCTCGAGCTTCTCCATCGCGACTTCCAACGCGCCAAGACGCGCGTCGATCTCTTCGGGGAATTCATCCTGGCCCTCGTATTCCTCTTCGAGCGCCCGGTACTCGGCAAGCAGCTTGGCATGGGCGGCGCCTTCGTCATCCGTCATCGGCGCCGGGTCGCCGTTGAGCCGCCGCAAGCCGTGGCTGTAGCCATAGGGCAGGTCGAGCGAGACCTCGATCCATTTCCACCCTTCGGCCGCGATGGCTTCGGCTTCAGCCTGAAGCTTCTCGCTGACCAGACGATCGAGCAGGGCTGGGTCTTCCAACCAGCCGCCGTCATCGCCCTGGAAAAGGTCATGCAACATGGTGCCACCAGCCGTCTCGTACGCCTCGACCCCGACAAAGACGGCCCGACGGTCAGAGGCGCGTACCGAGGTTTCCGTCAGCATGCGTCGGATCTGATAGGGCTCCTTGTTCCTGGACGACCGGATCGCCTCCCAGACCTGAACCTGGCGCTCATGATCCGGATTGACTGTGAAGGCCATCAGCTGCTCCAACGTCATTTCGTCCTCGGCATAAAGCTCGAGCAGGGCAGGGGCCACGGCGGCGAGTTTCAGGCGCTGTTTGACCACCTGCGGCGTGACGAAGAAAGCGGCCGCGATCTCTTCATCGCCCTGACCCTTCTCCCGCAAAGCAACGAAGGCGCGGAACTGGTCGAGCGGATGCAGGGCTGCACGCTGCATGTTCTCAGCGAGCGAGTCGTCTTCGGCGAGGATCGCGGAAGTGGCATCCCGTACGATGCAGGGGATGGGCGTCGTCTTGGCCAGACGCTTCTGCTTCACCAGGAGCGAGAGTGCTTGGAATCGTCGGCCGCCAGCGGGGATTTCGAACTTGCCGGTCTCGGACCCGTCATCCGCCAGAACGGGCCGAACGCTCAGGCTCTACAGCAACCCGCGGCGTGCGATGTCTTCGGCCAGTTCCTCGACCGAGATGCCGGCCTTGATGCGCCGGACGTTGGACTGGCTCAGCACGAGCTTGTCGAAGGGAATGTCCCGGGACGGGGACAGGGTGACTTTCTGGGCAGATTTCGCCATCAGATCTTCTCCACGACGGGCGCCGGAAGCCACTCTTCCGATCTCACTTCCCGTCATCCCTTTCACAACCCCTCTCTCCCTCGACCGCAGTTGTCCGCGGACAATTTTTTTGGCGGAAGCAGTAGAGCACTGTCCGGTTAAGTCGGTTGTGGTTGTGCCCGACAGAGACGTCTAACAAGCTGCTCTGGAACGAAGTCAGCGCTGTTTCTTCCAGACGTTATCGACCGAAAATAGGCACCGACCTTTTGTATTTTGTCGTGGAACTGCATGATGGCCCAGACGGTAAGCGCTGCCCCTTCTATGCCCAAGTGTTCTTGAGCATCTTGGTAGTTTCTTGAGTCTATCCCGAGCATTGGTGCGAGAGTTCGCGCGTGTGAAACCACGTCGGACATAGTCTTTACTGGTTTGAGTGAAAATTGGGCTGCTTCAGGGCAGGCGCTAAGAATTTCGGGAACGGTAATGAGCATTGCCCTTGGGTATGAGGGGCGAGTTTTCGGTGTGCGTTGGTCTCTTTTATCAATATGTTCTTTGTTTGAGTTATGATGGTGGCGGACATTTTGGCCGTCGTTGCCGGACATTTTTTCCTCTCCGGCGACGACCGCTTCACAAGGTTGTTCGACTTCCATGGCCTTGACGTCTAGGCCAGCCAAGAGGTTGCAGCATTCATCCAGTGAAAGCTTTCTGCGAAGAGTGCGTATAGCGAGTAACGCACCAACGTCTTCGGGTTCGGTTTGCAGGATGTCGTTTGCTGCGGCTCGTATCTTCGCTTTGAGGTAGGCGATCTGGTCGTTTTCGCGAACGGCCTGGGCGGCGAGCTCTGCGATCTCTGGGAAGCGTTGAAACAAGGGTGTGATGTCGAACCCGAATCGAAGGGCGGTGCCTTCGGTTACGTTTCGCTTGCTGAACCTTTTTCGATTTGAGCTATCGCGGCGAACAAGCAGCCCGAGTTCTTGGAGAATGGCTGCGTGGCGCCTTATCGTTCGGTCAGAAATCCCATTTCGCCGGAACGCAAGCGTGGCATTCGATGCGAAAACGGTGTTGTGCTGCCTTTTCGGCGGAAGGCACGAGAGCATCGCGTCGAGCGTGGCAATGACTGATGCTTTTAGACCCATCAACGGAGCCGCCTGGCGCAGTGTGTCGATGATTATGTGACGTTCGGGGCGGTCGTTGTCCGCGGACAACAGTATCTCTGTCCGCTCTCCAATAGAGGCGGATGCCTGAGTAAATGCCATGAATTTTTCACGACAACCGGTCGGGAAAGGCCCAGATCCCCCGATTTCTTGAGAAAAGGCAACAGATCATCGTTCAACCGATTCGGTTGTTATTGACTGCTACGGAGAAGCTGGTACATCTGAGGGTGCTAAGAACAGATTGGGCTCTCCGGGGATGACCTTGGGGGGCTCTTTCTTTTCTGGCTGTTTTTCGTGCTCCTTTTTGTTGCTCTGCTCGCCTGTCTGTCAGCCGGATTTCTGGCCCGACTTCCACGCCTCATAGAGACGTTTCAACTCAACTTCCGCGTTGTCTCGCATCCATTGAGCGAACTCTGGGGTATCAACCTTGGACATTTTCACCGTCAAAGCGCGCGGGCTATCTTTGACCTCTGCAAGTGTCTTGCCGTCGCTTGAGACAACCATATGCGCTGCGGACTTTGTGGACTTTGCAGTTTTGCGAAGTCCCGCAACGGCGTCGCTGACGCGCGCAAAACGGTCGTCCGAAGTAGGGATCTGATCCAAGCCCAAATCGGAGGCCATCCTAACTAGGTCAGCATTGCTGTCCTTCGCCTTGTCTGCTAGGTCTTCCCAGCGGCGGCGTCCAACGCCATGCGCTGAACCGATCAACTGGATCACAGTCTCTGGTATCGTGCGCGCGACCTTGGTCATTCGCGACAACATAGGCTTGTCGATGGCAAGTGCGTCGAGGATCACTGGCTGTTCGTAGCCATTGTCGCTCAGCTGCGCGGCGAACAGGGCCTTTTCAATGAAACTAGGGTCCAGTCTGTGTGAGTTTTCCTGGCCTTGGGCAAGGATCGCCTCCTCGTCCGAAAGAGTTCGCACCAAGGCTCTGGCCGATACTCCGATCGATTGCAGGGCCCGCAGTCGGCGACGACCATAAACGATCTTGTACCGACCCGGTTTGTCCGCAAGCGGACGGACCATGATCGGCACCTGCTGCCCATGTTCCTTGATGCTCGCGGCAAGAGACGCGACGTCGGCATCGGAGAATGAAAGACGGTCTTTCGGCCCGTCTTCCTCGATGAGATCGACCGGAATTTCCCGTACGGCGTTGCTGGATAGATCCTTCAGGGTCGATTTCACACCGCTCATCGCGCCGGTGTTGGGGAAACGAGGTTTAAGGTCAGCCGTTGCCACATCCTCGGTGGTGTCCGGTGGGGGAGGGGGCTGGAAAAGGTTTCTACGCGCCATTACTCGACCGTCCTCCCCCAAGCCTGTTGAATCGTCTTTTCGAACTCGTCTGCGACGCCGTTTACGCTTTCGAGTATCCTGTCCAATGTCTTCTTGACGACCTGGCTTGGCTCTAGTTCGTAGATTGTCTGCTGCGTCATCCCGGCGTCCGAAATGGCAGTGGATTTCAGCATGGGCGTGGTGAGAACCTGGTCGAGCAAAATCGACCTTAGGAACCCAGCCATCTGCGATTGTGGGACATCGGTCGGTTCGAACCTCGCGACGAGGTACTTGAGGAACGACCAGTCGATCGGTCCTGTTGCTTCCTCCAAAGTCCTGACGGTTTCTCCCGCCATCTCAAGGAATTGCGCCATGGAGGCGACGTCCAGCATACTCGGCACCACGGTAATCAGGAGGCCGGTTGACGCGAGCAAGGCCGTCATCGTCGTGAAGCCCAACTGCGGTGGGCAATCGATGATCACCAGATCGTAGTTGGCTTCGATCTCATCGAGCGCAATGGCCAACCTCTGAGTGAACGGAGGATCAACCTTGTGTTGAAGCGCGTAAGCCGTCTCGGTTTCATACTCAGACAGCAACAATCCGGCTGGCGCGAGGTCGAGATTGTGGAAGTAAGTCTTGCGCACGACTTGGCTCAGGGGAACCGGATCTTCATATTTCAGGGCGTCGTACACCGTGCCGCTTTCAGCAAACTCGATTTCTGGACGGTATCCGAACATAGTCGTTAGGCTGGCTTGGGGGTCCATGTCTACGGCTAGGACGCGATACCCTCTAAGGGCGTAGCGTTGGGCTAGATGAATTGCTGTCGTCGTCTTGCTGGACCCACCTTTGAAATTCACGATGGATATGATCTGAAGTCCATCGCCATCCCGCCGGCCTGGCATGTAAGCTTCTCCGTTACGACCGGTCCGCGCCATCACCCTGCGGATTTGATCGATCTCTTCAGCGGAATAGAGACGCCTGCCGCGAGAGTCGGTTTCGACTTCGGGAAAATCACCTTCCTGGTGGCGCGTTCTCAGGTTCGACATGCTGATGCCAGTCAGCTCAGAGACCTCTGCAGGGTGAAACTTCCGCAGCGTCTTTCTGCTTTCCGGTTGAAAGCTGTTGCGCATATGATGGTTGAGAGCATCCGACAGACGCGCGGCGTTGGCAGAAATGGAAGCTGCAATGGATTTTGCGCCGGGGAAATCTGCCTTGCTGTTCATGCTGCCCTCGTGACCTCTTGGTGGGTCGATTGTGTTTCGTCGCTAAAGTGCGCGATTTTCGCTTTTTTGCGACTACAGCACTCATGACACGCAACTTATCGCCAGACAACAATTTTTTTGAAGGCGGAGGGCGCGAACTTGAGCTGGGCGTGCATTCTGGCGTGAGAAAGTTGTCTAAGTATTTAGTAGATCAGGATAAATCTCAGTCCGCTCTAGCGCCGTGTCGAACATGTTGTGGCTTCACTGCAGCCTACCCCTAGGTATCGCGGCGGGGACTGCCGACGAATCGTCGCTTCTGAAGGATTAAGCGATTGGCACCGAATATCCGATTAGACGAGCCCGAGTCGCTCGGCCCGTTCCAACAGCATCCTTACGGTAGATGGTTGCCACCTCGTGCGACCTCGAGGGGTGCGCTCACGCATCGATTCAAGCCGGTCGCAGATTGCCTGAAGCGTGATGTCTGGATCCGCGCCCTTAATGGCCGCCACGATGGCAGGCAGGCGGTCATCGGTTTCGCGCCGTCCGGCGCGTCCAAGCACCTTGGCAGGAAGGAACCCGTCGCGCACATATGCCTTCACAGCGCGGAGCAGGCGGCTTTGTGTCCAATGGCGATCTGGGGGCAGGGGGCCATTGATGATCCGCAGCAGGTCTTCCCAGGCCATATCCGGCCGCAAGCGGCGCACATGGGGCACCCAATCCTGCGCGGTCTCGTTGAGGCGCTCCATGTAGCCGTCCTGTCGCGCCAGCCGCACCTTGCGCAGCGCAGCGGGATCCTTGGCGCGTAGCCCAGGATTGCCACCAACGCGCCCTTTGGCGCGCGCAGAGGCAAGCCCGGCCTTTGTGCGCTCTCGTATCAGCGCGCGCTCGAACTCGGCCGCGGCGCCCAGAACCTGCAATGTGAACTTGCCCTGCGGGGAAGCGGTGTCGATGGGGTCCTGCAGAGAGCGGAAGAACGCCTCCTTGCCCTCCAGTCTTTCGATCACCTCAAGCAAGTGCGACAAAGACCGCGCAAGCCGGTCGATCCGCACGACGACCAGCGTGTCGCCCTTGCCGATCCGCTCCAGCACACGTGCAAGCACGGGCCGCGCGCGATTGCCGCCCGAGGCGTGCTCTTCAAAGATCTCGGCGCATCCCGCAGACTGCAGTGCCTCAGACTGGGGCAGGGGGGTCTGATCCTCGGTGGAGACGCGCGCATAGCCAATCAGGGGCATGAAACCGGGCCGTTTGCAATTTAATATATCGCTAATAAACGACCGATTGATGGCAGAAGAATAACGTTTCGGAGGTTGGTGCCACCTTTTTTCTGTAAGTTCCACATAGGCGGCGCAATGGAAAACCGCTATCTGGAAGAATATGCGGGAGACCTGTGGGCCGGGTCTGCGGGGCGGGCATTGGGGTGTTGCATGGACTTACGGTTGAGGGATTATTTTGATGTCGGCACGCTGCAACGCGGTGAAGATTATGCGCATCGCGGTCTGGTCGCGACGGTCGAGCCTCTGCCGGATGGGAGTATCCGCGGGCGTGTGTTGAATGGGCGCGGGGAAAGCTACCAACAGCGGATTACCCTGAGCAACAGCTTTGTGGACGGGATTTGCTCTTGCCCGGTGGGGCATAATTGCAAGCACGTGGTCGCTGTTTTGATGACATCGGCGGAACGCGATTCCAGCTCCCCGCAACTGGCAGCACCGGTGCGGGGTTGGCTGACCCGTGTCAAGCAGCAGCCGACAGCCCTAGTGCCGCCTGAGGCACGTCCCGAGGACTATCCGGACAAGGTGAAGGAACGCCTGCTTTATGTCCTGATCCCGAATGAAACAAAAGTCAGGATCGACATTTACAAGGGCCGTATCAATGCTGCTGGCACGGGCCTGAACAAGGCGATCCGGCGCTATGATGCGCTGCATGCCCTGCGCAGCAACGCTGTGGCAAAATTCATCCGACCGACCGATCTGGAGCTTTTGTCTGCGCTGGCGCAGACCCAACTGTGGGAAACGCACTATAGCTACGGCCTGCCCGGTATTTTCAAGCCAAAGGGGCAGGATGCTTTGCCCCTGATCCGGCGCTTGTGCGACACGGGTCGCTTCCTCCATGACAATTCTCCGGACGCGGAGTTGAGCTGGTCAGAAGCGTGTCCAAAGGCCAGACTGGCCTGGCGCATGGCGGCGGATGGCAGTCAGAGCCTGGGGTTTGAGGACGCAGACGGCATACAGTTGGAGTTGCGGGCGTTGGACGGGGCAGCGCTATGGGTGAACACCGCGCACGGTCAGATCGGGGCGCTGGCACAGCCGGTGCAGATTGAGGCGCTGCAGCTTGTCCAGAGCGCTCCCCAAGTCGCGCCCGATGAAGCGGCGGCCCTGGCTGCGGAGATGCCCGCCACGCTCGCTGGACTGGCCTTGCCGCCGCCGCATGTGGCGCGACAGAGACGGCGCGCGGCCCATAAACGCATCGCTCGTTTGACGCTTGGAGCGGAGAGCGCACGTGACGGCTATAGGCGTTGGGACAGCGTTTCTGTCACTCTGCCAACACTGACATTGCGCTTTGTCTATGACGGGCAGGAGGTTTGGGAAGGCGACGCCGACCCCCGGGTCGTTGAAAACAACGAGGTCGTAACGCTGACGCGCGATCATCAATGGGAAGCTGCTTGCGTCATCCGGCTGATGGATGCAGGGGCGATACCCGTTGACGAAATGGACTATCTTTTGCCGAGCGCTCGAATGCCGCAATGCGATTTCGTCTTCGCTGAGGAGGAGATGGGCGCGAACAGTATGCGCCTCCCGTCGTCGCGCGATGGTCTCGAGTTTGCGTTCCGGACGCTGCCCGGGTTGCGGACCGAAGGCTGGGAAATCATTGAAACATCAAAGTGGCCCTTCCGTTTGAGCGATGAAGCTGCCGCGCTGACGGTTGCAACACAGGCCGAAGCAGGCGACCCATTCCACGGCAACGACTGGTTCTCGCTGGGGTTTGAAGCCGAGATCGGCGGCAAGCCAGTGGATGTCGCGCCCCTGATCGCGGCCTTTCTTGAACAGGTGCGTGACGAATGGGACGCCGTGCCGGATGTCGACGTCCTGTCGCAGCATCTGTCCGATAGGCCGGTTTACCTGAACCGGGGCAAGGCGGGCTATGCCCCCCTGGACCTCAGTCCGCTGGCACCCCTACTCCATCTGGTGCTGACGCATTATGCCGAGTTGGGCGCGCTGCACCCGTCGGATGCCGATGTCGCTCGGTTGGCAGAAAAGGCGCTGGCAGGCAGCTCGGTACACTTCGCCGATAACGCCGGGATCATTCCGCTGGCTCGTAGCCTGAAGGCATTGGCCGAGGCCGAGAGTTTTGCTCCACCAAAGGGATTGCGCGCGCAGTTGCGCTCCTATCAGGCCTATGGTTCCGCCTGGATGGGCAGCTTGCTCGAAGCCGGTTTTGGCGGAGTTCTGGCGGATGATATGGGGCTGGGCAAGACAATTCAGGTGTTGGCCCTCTTGCAGGCACGTCGCGAAGCAGGAGCAGCTGGCCCGGCGCTTCTGATCGTACCGACCAGCCTGCTGCATGGCTGGCAGATGCAGTCCGCGCAATTCACACCGGATATTCGACTCGTGGTCCTGCATGGCACAGGCCGGGCGGCGCTGCGCGACGAGGCTCTGCGCGCCGATCTGGTCGTCACCACCTATCCGTTGCTGGCGCGTGATCAAGACTGGCTGACAGCGACAGAGTGGCCTCTGGTGATCCTGGACGAAGCGCAAACCCTCAAGAACCCTGCGTCGCAAATGGCCAAGAGCCTGCGCAACATTCCTGCCAAGGGGCGGCTGGCGCTGACCGGCACGCCGCTGGAAAACTCGCTGCAAGACCTTTGGACACTGATCGACTGGGTGAATCCGGGTCTTCTGGGGTATAGAAAAGAGTTTCAGAAACTGTTTCGCACCCCGATCGAAAAGCATGGTGACGCGGTCGCACAATCGCGTCTCAACCGTCGGCTGCGCCCCTTCATGCTGCGTCGCACCAAGGAGCAGGTCGCAACCGAACTTCCTCCTAAGACCGAAATCCTGGAACGGGTGGAGCTGCCAAAGCCGCAGCAAGCGCTTTATGAAACCGTGCGCAGCACCATGGATGCCCGGGTGCGCGAGGCGATCAGCGCCCGTGGTCTGGCCGCAGCGCGGATTACTGTGCTCGATGCGCTGCTCAAGCTGCGGCAGGTGTGCTGCGACCCCGCGCTGGTCAAGACTGACGCGGCGCGCGCGGTGGCGGACAGCGCCAAACGCGTGCGTTTGCGTGAATTGCTGGCCGAGCTTGTGGCCGAGGGTCGCCGCGTTCTGGTGTTTTCGCAATTCGTTGAAATGCTGCATCTGATCGAAGTGGATCTTGCGGCCGCCGGTATCCCCCATCTGACATTGACGGGCCAGACGCAAAAGCGTGCCGATGTACTGGAAAGCTTTGCAAAAGGCACTGCGCCGGTTTTCCTGCTCAGCCTGAAAGCCGGTGGTCTTGGGCTGACCTTGACCGAGGCGGATACGGTGATCCTTTATGACCCATGGTGGAACCCAGCTGTGGAGCGTCAGGCCATGGACCGCACCCATCGCATAGGTCAGGACAAACCGGTATTCGTGCATCGTCTGGTCGCTGCAGGCACGGTAGAGGAAAAGATACTGGACATGCAGTCGCACAAACAGGCGCTGGCCGACGCCTTGTTCGACAAGGATGGGGGACAGGCTGGCCCGTTGCTGGACGAGGCGATACTGCAAGATCTGTTTGCGCCGCTCGGAGTGTGACAGGGGCTCGCCGCCTAGACGTTGCGCCAAAGCATGCGAACGCGGCTCTTCCGGCTTGAGGTGTTGCTGACCATTTCTGGCAAACGCGCCGAAGGTCCGAAGATTACAGCCCCGCAGCCTTGGTCAGGTTTACGCGGAACCGGTCGCGGCGACGCTGATAGCGGCGGGTCATTTCGGCTGAGGCGTGACCAAGATGCTTTTGGACGTAGCGCTCATCGACTTCGGCAGAGCTCGCGAGACCGGCGCGCAAGGAATGGCCGGAAAACAGCGCCAGGCGCTCTTTTTCGGACAGTTCGGATCGGATGCCGGCGTCGAGGACAGTGCGCTTGATCAGTCGTGCGACATGTTTGTCGTTCAGGCGTGTTTCAGATGCGCGCTTGCCATCCCGCGAGGTGCCGACGAAGACAGGGCCGAAGTCGATCTTTGCAAAGTGCAGCCATTGTTCCAGCGCCTGGACCGGGCAGGTCTGATCGCTGGAGCCGCGGCCAATTTCGACCTCGCGCCAGCCGGTCTTGGCGTTGAGCGTGAGCAGGGCGCCTTTGTCGAAGATCTCAATCCAGCCACCAGAATCCGGCGTGTCGTCCTTGTGCACGTCGAGGCTGACGATTTCTGACCGGCGCATACCGCCCGCATAACCGTTCAGCAGGATCGCCCGATCCCTGAGCCCGCGCAGGTCGTAGGGCAGGGTGGCCACCATCGCGAGGATGTCCTCGGCCAGGATCGCCTCCTTTTGCACGGGCGGTCGCGCGTGCTTGCGCTTGATCCCGGCAAGGACGGTTGCGATGTGGCGGTTCTTACGTTCAAAGGTGAAGCCGCGTTGCGCATAGTTCCAGGCAAGGCCTGACAGGCGACGTTCGATCGTGCTGACAGACAGGGGGCGGGACGCCGACTGCGGTCCGAACGTGGACTGCGATGGTGAGGGACCGGACCCGGAGGCGAGATCCGCGAGGTAAAGGCCAATCATCTCGGCCGAGGGGGGCAGGGGCTCCACCCCCCTCAGTCGGCACCAGCGCGCGAAGTGCGCCCAGTCCTTTGCGTAGGCCTTCAGTGTGTTATCGGAGGCCGCGGCGCGCGCGTAGCCGCGGGCGGTATCTACCAGCCGATCGAGGGTGCCAGACCCAGCAACATGAGCCGGCCGGGCGATCCAGTCGCTTTTCTCTTGACGGCTCTCGTCACCCTGAGCATCATCAAACTTATCAGAGCGTGCTGAGGTCGATTTATCGTGTTCTGCGCCCATCATTTTTCCAAAAATCCACTCATTTTAAGCCTATGTTACAGCATATTCCTTTGTGTCCGATAATGTAAACTTATTGGACATATATACAAGCGCCAAGGTAGGGCGGTTTGCGCTTTCATCGATAGCCTAAAGCGCCGCGATGATGTAAACTTCGCGCATGAATTTTGCCCAACCAGATCACAGCGGAGACCTTGATACGCTACTTCGGTTGCCTGAATGGGTCACCTCCACGCGTTCTGGAACCCTTGAAGATATGGCCTTTTTGTCGGGCGCGGCCCTGAACCACCTGCATCTCTTGATGGCGCGGGACGACGTGCCTGTGACGTTAATACGCGCCCGGCTGGCTCTACGGGCGGCGGAAGCTTGCGTCAGGTTTTCGGGCCGACCGGAGCGGGCGGGGGAGTTGCGCGACGCGGTTCATTTTCTGCGCCCCGGCGACTTGCCCGGTCCGGCGGGCGCAACCTGTCTGGCCTGGCGTCGCGCCGTGGAACGCCCGCTGTCGATCAAGGCTCTGGGCCGAGCCTTGCCGACCCTCGAGCCGGGCCAGATCGCGACGTGGCTTGATGCGGGGAAAGGGGCGCCGGTGACCCGGGCCGCGATGGCGCTGGAAGCCGTTCTGCGCGAGACGCCACGTGCCGAAAGTCCAGCATTGATCCTCGCCGATGCCGCTCTCGCGAAAGCACTCGGTTGGGATCGCATTGTGCCGCTGCTGGCGGCTGGCATTAAACGCGTGGATCTACGTAAGCAGGGCGAGGAATTGCGGTTGGCCTGTCATCGGGCGCTTATCGCCTCGGGGGTCGAGGTAGTGCGTCTTTCTGCTGACCTCGCGCGGCGGGCGGCGCATCTGAAGGCGGTTGCGCCCAAACTTCGCGCCAAGGGGGCAGGGAAAGCGGTGCAGATGTTCCTGACCCGCGACGCCGTGGCACCTTCGGCCTTGCCTTTGCCGGATCGCGCCGCGCGGCGGCTCTGTGACAGGCTGGTCGACCTCGGCGCGGTGCGCGAACTGACCGGCCGCGACACCTTCCGGCTCTATGGGGGGTAGCGATGGTCAGGAATCCTCCCGAACCGGAGCTTGACCGTGAGTTGCCCGACCTGCCGCCAGACTTGCGGTGGCGGGAATGGATACGGCGGATCGAAGCGGTGCTCTTTTCCTCTGCCTCCCCGGTGCCGCGCGACGAGCTGGCGCGCGTGGTGGGGCAGGGGGCGTCGGTCGATCTGCTGGTCGAGGATCTGGCCGTCGATCTGGGTGGCCGCGCGTTCGAAGTTGCTAAGGTGGCGGGGGGCTGGATGATGCGCACACGATCTGCCTATGCCCCCGCGATCCGCGCGGCGGCGGATGTTGGAGAACAGCTGTTGGACCTAAATGAATTCGACGTCGCGGTGCTGGCGGCCATTGCTTACCATCAGCCGATCACACGTGACGGGCTGAAGAATATTTTTGGTAAAGAGATCAGTCGCGATTTGATTGGCCGCTTACATGCGCGCGATTTGATCGGAACGGGTCCACGATTACCTCAGAGAGGGGCACCTTACACGTTTGTGACGACAGAGCAGTTTTTGATCGCGTTTGATCTTGAGAGCTTGCGAGACCTTCCGGACAAGGAACAATTGTCAGATGCCGGTTTAAGCGTAGACAACGGGGAAGCTGGGTGAATAGACGTTACTCGAGCTGTTTGCCTTGTGAATGGTTTTGGCCTAAGCAACTTTAGGGGGTCGGGTGACTCCCTGTTCTACTGAGGCTTGTATTCCCATGGGCCTCGCCAAACTGCGGCGGCCTCCGACCATTCCCTGGCATCTGGGGTCGTCGCTTTTCTTTCTCTATAGAATGGGAACGTCTGATCTATCACGTTGCTCGCGGTGATTTCTGATCAATCGGGTATTGATTTCGCGGGTGAGGTTTGACTTAGCGCTCACCTTTTGCTTTGCATAGCGGGGGGCCTGCTCTCGCTTTATTGCCTCGATGCCGGATATTTCGATCCCTACGGCCAACGTTCGACGCGCCCCAAAGGTAGTCCACGCAATCGGTCACAGATTACGCTTTCAGATTAAGCAATATCTCCGCCACGAAACATCTGAATAATGTCGCGTTGGTTAAACAAAATGTAATCTAACTTTCCTGTTTAGAGCAGTGCGTCGGCATCGATACATTGAATAGTAAGATGATCAAGCATATGAGGCTTCTTAAATACTTAGCCCAGCAAACAAACGGAAGAATTTCATGTTCGATAAGAGTGAGTTGAAAGCGATGCCGCGCAAAGAGCTTGAAAAGCTGCTGGCGGACGTCAAAAAAGCACTGGCGTCTGCAAAGGCTCGGGATCAGCGAGAGGCCAAAAAAGCCGCGGCGAAGGCGGCTGCGGAGTTCGGTTTTTCGCTAAACGATATTGCCGAAACCGCAGCGCCGCTTCCCAAGAAGAAGAAAACCAAAACAAAGGCGGCCAAGAAGCCATCAAAGCCGGTTTTCGCAAATCCGGAAGACGCGACACAGACTTGGACTGGGAAGGGGCGGCAACCGAACTGGTATCGTGAACAGGTTGCTACCGGCACGGATCCCGAGACGATGCGCATTAAAAATTGACGAGAACTTCGGGCTCGTAGAGGGGACGAGCCCGTTCAGGGCACCTGTCGGAGGGGCGTATTATGCAGGCAACCCGAACGTTTTCTCACTCCGGATCTGGAATCTTTCTCATGTGCGCGGGCATTGCATGCATCGCAATTAACGATGCGTTCGCGAAAGTGCTGACCGAGGGATATGCACCCGTTCAAATCTTGTTCCTGCGTAACATCCTTGCCCTTCCGTTCGCATTGGTCGTGGTTCTTCTCCTGCGAGGTAAAACAGCGGTTAGTTCGCGTCGGCCATTGGCGCATTTGTTGCGGGGTGCATTCTGGACTTGTGCAGCGACGTTCTATTTTACGGGTCTGAAATATCTGGATCTCGCCGAAGCGACCGCCCTGACATTTTCTGCCCCCATCTTCATAATCTCGCTTTCAAGCCTGTTTCTCGGAGAGCACGTCGGCTGGCGACGCGGGGCGGCGGTCATCATCGGCTTTGTTGGTGTGCTGATTGTCGTACGGCCAGGAAGTGCTGCTTTTCAGCCGGCGGCGCTTTTCCCGGTCGGAACGGCGCTATTTTATGCTTTACTAATGATCGGATCACGCTGGGTGGACCCACGTGAAAGTGTTTGGACCGTCATGCTTTGGCTCGTCGGCGCAGGCGCGCTGATAAGCGCTCTGTTTGCGCCGTTTTATTGGACGCCAGTCCAATATGAAGATCTCTGGCGGTTCGGGGCGATTACGGTGTTTGGCACAGCTGGCATGACCCTAATCACTCAGGCTTTTCGTTTCTCTGAAGCCTCTACCGTGGCGAACTTCGAGTATACTGGCCTTATATGGGCTACCCTGTTGGGGTGGCTTATCTGGCGTGAGGTACCTGACCTCGCAACATTTGTCGGGACTGCGGTCATCGTATTTAGCGGAGCATTTATCGTATACCGCGAAGGTCAGATGAAGGTTTGATCGCCCCGGGGTGCCGTCAACAGGTATGACATCACTTAAACACGTCGGGCGAAGATGTTCTTCCGCATCAATCCGCACCCCCCTCCCGCAACTTGCAATTTAGCGCAAATATGTTTGATTAGTTAACAAGTGATTTTGTTAGGCGCGAATTAGAGAGAGGATAGACTATGCGATTATCAGCCCATTTACTCGGGGCCACCTCCCTGACCTTACTGTCAACGATGGCCATCGCGCAGGAGGGCGAGCGCGGCCGCGATGAGCAACTTAATATCATCTACTGGCAGGCCCCCTCGATCCTTAACCCCTATCTTTCGGGTGGCGTGAAAGAGCGTGATGCCTCCAGCATGGTGTTGGAGCCTTTGGCCAACGCCGATGAGAAAGGCGAGCTGGTCCCGAAACTGGCGGTCGAAATTCCGACGGTCGAAAACGGTGGCATGACCGAAGACCTCAAGACCATCACCTGGAAACTGAAGGAAGGGGTGACTTGGTCCGACGGCACGCCGCTTACCGCCGAGGATGTGAAGTTTACGGCAGATTATTGCATGAACCCCGAAGGCGGTTGCGCACAACTGTCAAAGTTCAATGACGTGAAAGAAGTCGAAGTCATTGATGATCGCACCGTGACGATCCATTTCGACGAGCCGAAACCATACCCCTATCTGCCTTTCGTGGGCGCGGCCTCGCCCATCCTTCAGGCGGCCCAGTTCGCGGACTGCACCGGCGCACGGGCCCCCGGCTGCACGGAGGAGAACTTCAACCCGATTGGCAGCGGCCCCTTTGTGGTGACAGACTTCCGCCCCAACGACTCGATCCAGCTTGTGGCGAATGAGAACTACCGCGATCCGAGCAAGCCGGCCTTTGCTAAGCTCAACTTCAAAGGCGGCGGGGATTCCGTCTCGGCCGCGCGGGCGGTGATGGAGACGGGCGAATTTGACTACGCTTGGGATCTGTTGATGGCGCCCGACGTGCTGGAGAAAATCGCCGAAGGTGGCACCGGTAAGCCTATCTTCGAGTTCGGCCCCTTGGTGGAGCGGATCGAGATCAATATGACGAACCCCTCTCCGGACCTGCCGCCCGAAACCCGCGCGACGGTTGAAGAGCCGCATCCTTTCCTGACCGATCGCCGTGTGCGGCAAGCCATGAGCATGGCGATTGACCGCGAACTACTGAACGAAATCGGTTACGGGCAGGCGGGCCGGCCAACCTGTAATCTGGTCCCCGCGCCGCCAATCTATAGCTCTGACAATACCGAATGTATGACGCAGGATTTGGAAGCTGCGAAAGAGCTTTTGGATGAAGCAGGCTGGCAGGACCAAGACGGAGACGGCGTGCGCGAGAAAGACGGTATGCGTCTGTCGATCCTGTTCCAGACCTCTACCAATGCCGTGCGTCAGGACTTTCAGGCGCTGATCAAGGATTGGTGGAACCAGATCGGTATCGAGGTCGAACTGCGGAACATCGATGCCTCGGTCTTTTTCGGCGGCGATCCCGGCAGCCCCGACACATTCCCGAAGTTCTATGCCGATGTTGAGATGTATGCGAACCTCTATGACGGCACCGACCCGCAAGCCTATCTTGCGCAGCGCCGTTGCGGGAATGAGCCGAAGCCTTCGACCCAGTGGCAGGGCGAGAACATCAACCGTTTTTGCGATGAGGAATA
This sequence comes from Sulfitobacter sp. 1A12779, assembly GCF_043557315.1. Lineage (NCBI taxonomy): Bacteria > Pseudomonadati > Pseudomonadota > Alphaproteobacteria > Rhodobacterales > Roseobacteraceae > Sulfitobacter > Sulfitobacter sp. 1A12779. The sequence goes on along the minus strand of NZ_JBIFFU010000021.1, from coordinate 1,821 downwards.
CGACACTCTGCTTGATGAGCTCTCTCGTACCAGCAAAATCGAGGAGCGGGCGCGTCTGGTCAAACGTCTGAACGACATCATCACGACCGAAAGCAAATCCATGTTGCCGCTGATCAACCGCGCAGCAGTGGCGGCACAGGGCAACACCCTTGGTGGCGTAAAGCTGAACGCTTGGGACAGTGACCTGTGGAACGTTGCCGATTGGTATCGCACCGAAGGTTGAACGCAAAAGCGGTGGCCCCTATCCAGGGCCACCGCTTCGACATTTAGACGCGTGTCTGCGCCGCAACCTCAGCGATTTCGGCCAAAAGTTCGAAGTCAGTGACACCGCATTTGTGACTAATGACGTTGCTATCTAGGTTTATGTTCACATCTAGCGCATGAACGATATGTCCTTGTTATCGTCGGTGACCGCACGTCTGCGCAGCTCGGCATCCAAGCCGGCGATTTTCACGCTTAGAGATTCGATCTGGTTCAGAAGCAAGCGTGCCAGTTCCCGCACCGCCGCAGGCAGGGCGCCGTCGTCGCCATCGACAACTGCGGCAAGGCGGCCAACATGGACAGGACCGACGGGCGCGACGATACCGCTCGGCCAGATGAGCCCGAAGCGCATTGATCGTCTGAGTGCGCTGCCGGACCAAGAGATCGCGGGTGCGATACGCCATTGCCGCCGCTTGCTGGGCCTCGCTCTTCACTGCAACAAACCGCATCGTCGGACGGGACGCTGCCTAGGCGATCGCCTCCGCATCGGCCATGTCGTTTTTCTGACGCTTGACGAAAGGCTTTACGTAAGCAGGCGGGATCAGCCGGATTTCGTGGCCAAGATAGCCTATTGCCCGGCCCCAGTGATGGGCGCTTGCGCAAGCTTCCATGGCCACCACGCAAGGCTGGTGATGACTCAGGAATGTCAACAGCTGCGCACGCGATAGCTTGCGCCGGAATAAAACGGAGCCGTCCGCCCTGGCGCCATGTGCCTGAAATACGTTCTTGGCCAAATCCAGGCCGATGATGCTAACCTCGTTCATGGACGCTCTCATTGTAGAAGTGTTTAACCCTAGCGCGGTTTGGTTGGATCAAGCGACCCAGGTCGCGGCAGCCAAGGCACAAGGAGCCAGGGTGATCTCGGTCGATCCGCGCCGTGCAGGGTTTGCCGTGAGCGCTGATAGCTGGCTGCGCGTGCGACCCGGCACAGACGGACCACTTGCGCTTGGCTTGCTACGGCTGATGTTTGAATACGGCGGAGTTGATCGGGAATTTCTGCGACGATGGACCAATGCGGCATTACTTGTTCGTGACGACACCAGGGACTTTTTGCGCGGTGCCGATTTAGGACTACCTGAGAAAGAATGTTATCTTGCTTGGCATTCCGCCCGGGGCGCTGTGCCCTATGATCCCGCGACCCGCCGATTTGCAGCAGATGTAGCGGCGCTGGAACTAGAGCGAAGTGTCATGGTGCCAGGCTCCGACGGACCGATCCCTTGCCGTCCGGCCCTCGCCCATCTGCGTGCATCGTTTGCACCTTGGACACCCGAGCGAATTGGGGCTGTCACTGGCATTGAAGCCGATAAGATTCGGGAGGCAGCGCATATGCTCTCGGACAGCGGATCTGTGGCCTACTATTGCTGGTCCGGGGTCGGTCAGCATCGCGATGCTACGCAGATTGATCGGGCGATTGCTCTACTCACTGTGCTCAAGGGACGCCACGATGCGCCAGGCGGCAATGTCGCCTATTGTCACTGCACCCGGGATTGCCAACTTGTTTTCGCCTATTTGAGAGGGGCGAGACCTCTGCCTGTCAGGCGGTCATTTCGGCAGCATAGC
>NZ_JBIFFU010000020.1:0-41022 GCF_043557315.1 Sulfitobacter sp. 1A12779 | reverse complement strand
GGCGTAGCCGTGGGCGTCGGTGACTGGGAGAGCGCCACACGCATCAGGCGCGAGCGGCTCTCGCACGCGCCGCCGCTGGATCACATGCGCGACGCGACGTTGTCCCAGTTCACAAGGTTGTCGAGGAAGTTCGACAGGTAGTCGGGGCGCGCGTTGCGGAAGTCGATGTAGTAGGAGTGCTCCCACACGTCACAGCCGAGCAGCGCGGTCTGGTCAAAGCAGAGCGGGTTCACGCCGTTCTCGGTCTTGGTGACCTTCAGGCTGCCGTCTTTGTCTTTCACCAGCCACGCCCAGCCGGAGCCGAACTGACCCGCGCCCGCGGCCTTGAACTCGTCCTTGAACTTGTCGACGGAGCCAAAGCTCTCGGTGATCGCCTTTTCCAGCTCACCGGGCATTTTGTTGTCTTCCGGGCTCATCAATTCCCAAAACTGGTTGTGGTTCCACAGTTGGGAGATGTTGTTGAAGATGCCGGACTGGGCCACGGCGTTCGGGTCGTAGGTGCCCTTGATGATCTCTTCGAGGGTCTTGCCCTCCCACTCGGTGCCCTCAATCGCCTTGTTGCCGTTGGTGACATAGGCGTTGTGGTGCTTGTCGTGGTGGTATTCCAGCGTTTCCTTGGACATGCCTTTGGATGCAAGCGCGTCGTGAGCATAGGGGAGATCGGGAAGTTCAAAAGCCATTTCTGGGCCTCCTCGTTTGGAAATTTCGCTGCGGCCACTTGATGTTGATCAAGCGGCAACGTCAAGGTCAACGTCTGCAAATCACATCCGTTCCGAGAGAAATAGTCAGTTTTTCTCCCGACTTAGGCCGTTTGGAAATGGCCGACCGCGCTGCCGGGCTGGGCCGCGACGCAAAGCTGGTCGAACATATACTGCGCCACCGAGCGAAAGCAGATCACCTCAAAGGCGCCATCGTCGCGCAGCCAAAAGGCGGCGGGCACCTGCCCCATCCGGGTGCGGCGGAACATGCCGGGGGTGAATTGATCTGGGGCGAGGTCGACGGGGGCGAGCTTGGCCAGCACCTCCCGCGCATGGGGGCCCTCGACACGAAACGCTGCCCGCGCGCCAGAGACATCCATGGCGGTGCTATGGGTATCCTCGAAGGCCGCATGCAGCCGCGCCAACACCTCGGGCACCTGCGCGTGGGGGCAGAAGAGCAGCAATTCATCGGGCGACATCCAAGCCACCCCGGCATCCCCGGCGAAGCGGCATTGCCCCCGCTCGGGGCGCTCCACCTCGGTGAGTTTCTTGGTCACCTTGCGCAGATAGGGCGCATCAAGATCGCCGCGGATCGTAATCATGCCCATGGGTGCAACTTCAGAAATCACAGCGATACCAGCGTCATAGCGGGCGTTCTTCAATGCGCTTACGGGTTCAGACATTCTGTTTCTCCCCCTTGGGATCATAAAACACCGGATCGACGATCCGCGCCTCATAGGTCTTGCCATCGGTGCCGGGGAAGGTCAGCACTTCGCCCGTCCGGTCCGGTCCATGCAGGACTAGCCCCATGGCGATGCCCCGGGCCAGCGTTGGGGAGTGATAGGAGGAGGTCACCCGCCCCTGCATCACCTTCTGGCCGTTCTCATTCTCACCTTCGCCGAGCGCATAGGCCCCATCCGGCAGGGTGCTGCCATCTGTCGTCTCAAGCCCCACCAGTTTCCAGCGGGTCGGATCCTGCATATGGCTGCGCTCTTGCGCGCGTTTGCCAAGATAGTCGTCCTTCTTTTTCGAGATCGCCCAGTTCAGGCCAAGGTCTTGGGGGATCACCGTGCCATCGGTCTCATCCCCGATCATGATGAAGCCCTTTTCAGCGCGCAGGATGTGCAGGCATTCCGTGCCATAGGGCATCACGCCCAAGTCATGCCCGGCGATCAGCAGCGCGTCCCAAAAGGCCTGCCCCTGCCCGGCCTCGACCGCGATCTCATAGCTCAACTCCCCCGAGAATGAGATGCGGAAGACGCGGACCTTGAAGCCGCCAAGCTCACCCTCGGTCCATTCCATGAAGCCAAGCGCCTCGCGGCTGAGGTCCATCCCGCCGAGTTTCTCCAGACATTTGCGCGCATTGGGGCCGACCACGGCCACCTGCGCGTAATGTTCGGTGGCGTTGACCACATGCACTTTCCAATCCCACCACTCGGTCTGGAGCCATTCCTCCATATGGGCATGGATGCTGTCGGCCCCGCCGGTGGTCGTGTGGCAGAGGAAGGTCTGCTCATCCAAACGCGCCACGACGCCATCGTCGATAAGGAAACCATTTTCGTTGCACATCAGCCCATAGCGGCATTTGCCGGGTTTCAGCGTCGACATCATATTGGTGTACATCATGTCGAGGAACCGCGCCGCATCCGGGCCGCGCACGATCAGTTTGCCAAGGGTCGAGGCATCCAGCAGGCCGAGGTTCTGGCGCGTGTTGGTCACCTCACGCATCACCGCGTCATGGGTGCTTTCACCGTCGTGCGCATAGGCATAGGGCCGCCGCCACTGGCCGACTGGTTCCCAAACCGCGCCGTTGGCCGCGTGCCAGTCATGTAGCGGGGTGCGGCGGATCGGCTGGAAGGTATCGCCCCGCGCCGCCCCCGCAATCGCGCCCATCGAAATCGGGTGGTACGGCGGGCGGAAGGTGGTGGTGCCGACGCTGGGGATCTCTGCATCCAGCGCCCCGGCGAGCGTGGCAAGCCCATTGATATTGCTCAACTTCCCCTGATCCGTCGCCATGCCGAGCGTGGTATAGCGTTTGGCATGTTCAACTGAGACGAAACCCTCCTGCGCCGCCAGCCGCACGTCCGAGACCTTTACGTCGTTCTGGTAGTCGAGAAAGGTCTTTTCGCGCAGTTTGACGCTGGCGCCCTGCGGCATTTGCCAGACCGGCATCATCGGCGCTTCCTCGCGCCGCGCCGCCGTGGGTGCCGCCAGATCGCGCGGCAGTTTGAAGCCGAGCGACGTCGCCACCCCATCTGCGGCAGCATGGGCGTCATGCAGCACGTCGTCGAGGGCAAAGACCCCCGCCGCAGCCCCCGCCGGTGTCACGAAACCATGGCCATCCGCCCCGGTGGGCGGGTGGTCCTGATCAGGACGGAAACAGGCTTTCGCCTCGTCCCATGTCAGCTTGCCACCGCAGTGCGACCACAGATGCACCACCGGGGACCAGCCGCCCGACATGGCCACGGCATCGCAGGCGATCTCTTCCAGCACGGCCCCTTCGCCCGCCTGCGAACAGACGGCCACACCGGTCACCCGCTTGCCCCCCCGAACCGAGGATACCGCATGGCCCATGACCACCCGAATGCCAAGCGCGCGGGCCTGCGCGACCAATTCGCTGTCCTGCGGCAAGACGCGGGCATCCAGCACGGCGGGCACATCAAGCCCCGCCTGTTTCAGCGCAATCGCCGTGAGATAGGCATTGTCGTTATTCGTCACCACCACGGTGCGGTCACCGGGTGAGACCCCGTAATTCGCCACATAGTCGCGTATTGCCGAGGCCAGCATCACGCCCGGCACGTCATTTCCCGCAAAGCTCAGCGGCCGTTCGATCGCGCCCGTGGCGGTGATCACATGGGCCGCCCGCACGCGCCAAAGCCGATGACGTGGGCCTGCGCTCTGGGGCGCATGATCCCGTAGCCGTTCATAGCCCAGCACATAGCCGTGATCGTAAACCCCTGCCCCCATGGTCCGGTCGCGCAGATCGACATTCTCCATGCCACGCAAACGGTCGAGCGTTTGCGCGATCCAATCCTCCACCGGCGCATCGTCGACCGTGCCGCCGTCAACCGGCGCCCGCCCGCCCCAATGGGCCGACTGCTCCATCACGATGACACGCGCACCGCTTAGGCCCGCGGCCAAGGCGGCCTGAAGCCCCGCGACACCGCCGCCGATGACCAGCACATCGCAGAAGGCGTGGAAGTGTTCATAGGTGTCGGCATCTGCCGCCTTGGGCGCTTTGCCCAGACCGGCGGAATGGCGGATGATCGGCTCATAGAGATGCTTCCACAGCGGGCGCGGGTGCATGAACATCTTATAGTAGAAGCCCGCGGGGAGAAAACGGCTGAGGTGTTTGTTGATCGCGCCCACGTCGAACTCAAGGCTTGGCCAATGGTTCTGGCTTTCCGCGGCCAACCCCTCGTAAAGTTCGGTCGTGGTGACGCGGGCATTGGGCTCGAACCGCCCCCCTTGGCCAAGACCGACCAGACCGTTGGGCTCTTCGGGGCCGGAGGTCACGATGCCGCGCGGACGGTGATACTTGAACGAACGCCCGACCAGCACCTGATCATTGGCCAACAGCGCCGAGGCCAGCGTGTCGCCCTCATAGCCGCGCATCTGCTTGCCGTTGAAGGTAAAGCTCAGCGGTTTGCTTTTGTTCAGCAGGCGGCCGCCTGTGGCCAGTCTTGTGCTCATCGTGGAAAACCTTGGGGGCTGAGGATGGGGTGAATACCGGGGCGAGAAACGAGGTCGGGGGTTAGCTGGCGCGCTGCCACTGCCAATCAGGGTAGCGTTTGCGGATCGCCTCAAGGATGTGATCCGGTGGGGCAAGGGTCTGCGCGGGATAGCTGCCAAAGACTTCGAGCGTGGCGGTATCGCGGGCCGTGTGGAACCACTTGCCGCAGCCATAGACATGCCGCCAACGCTCAAGATGCACGCCCTTGGGGTTCTCACGCATGAAGAGGTAACGCTCAAAATCCTCTTCGGAGCCGCCGGGGCCGATACGTTTCAAATGCGCCTCCCCGCCGCCGTGAAATTCCGTCTCTTCGGCGGTGACATGGCAGCAAGGACAGGTGAGGATCAGCATGGGCAGGCTCCTACGCGGGTAGAGAACGGCAAAACGCCGCCCCGGCGCGACAGCGCGGAGCGGCGTGAATCGTGAAAAGGCGACGCTGCGCGCGTGGCCGAGGGGGATTTACTCGGTCGGGGTTGCTGCCTCATCGACGGCATCTGCCGTGCTTTCGGCAGCACCTTCGATGTTAACGTTGACGTCATTCGCGCCATCGAGGTCACCGCCCGCGAAGAGGAAATAGGCCAGCAAAGCCACCACGACGACGACCGCGCCCACGATGAAAGCAAGGCCGCTGTTGCCGCCACGGTCCGTTGTGGTCGTGGTTGTGGTGGTGTTGGTATGATCGACGTGATCCGTGCGGTTGTGATCCGGGGTTGCCATTGTTCAGCTCCGTTATATTCAATGTCTGAACGGGTAACCCCGGGCCGGGCACTGGCGTTCCCCCCCGTGCTGAGCAGCGGCGAATTGTGGCCGATCCACAACATCAATGCGCCACCCCAGCGGCCACAGATTCATCGATAAAGCGGCCTTCGGCGAAACGCGCAAGCCCGAAGGCGTCGGTCAGGGGCGAATGCCCCTTGGCCATCAATTCCGCAAAACCCCAGCCCGAGCCGGGGATCGCCTTGAAGCCGCCCGTGCCCCAGCCGCCATTGATAAACACCCCCTCGACCGGGGTCTTGCTGAGGATGGGAGAGCGGTCGCCAGTGACATCCACGATGCCGCCCCATTGCCGCAGCATCTTGAGCCGCGAGATCATCGGGAAGGTCTCGACCAGCGCGCGCACCGTCTCTTCGATATGGTGAAAGCTGCCGCGCTGCGTGTAGTTGTTATGCCCGTCCGTGCCGCCGCCGATGACCATCTCGCCCTTGTCGGATTGGCTCATGTAGCCGTGCACCGTATTGGCCATGACGACGACATCCATACAGGGTTTGACCGGTTCTGAGACCAGCGCCTGCAAGGCCACGCTTTCGATCGGCAGACGAAAGCCCGCCATATTCGCCAGCTGGCCCGAATGCCCGGCCACGACGATCCCCAGCTTGTCGCAATCGATATCGCCGCGTGTGGTGCTGACGCCGGTCACCTTGCCGCCCGTCTGGCGCACGCCGGTGACCTCGCATTTCTGGATGATGTCCATGCCCATATCCGAGCAGGCCCGCGCATAGCCCCAAGCCACCGCATCATGCCGCGCGGTGCCGCCGCGGGCCTGCCAGAGCCCGCCCAGCACCGGGTAGCGCGGCCCGTCGATGTTGATGATCGGCACCAGTTGTTTGACCCGGTCCGGCCCGATGAACTCGGTCTGTACGCCTTGGAGAGCATTGGCATGGGCCGTGCGTTTGTAGCCGCGCACCTCATGCTCGGTCTGTGCCAGCATGATGACGCCGCGTGGGCTGAACATGACGTTGTAGTTCAGGTCTTGGCTCATCGTCTCGTAAAGACTGCGCGCCTTTTCGTAGATCGCAGCCGAAGGGTCTTGCAGATAGTTCGAGCGGATGATCGTCGTGTTGCGCCCGGTGTTGCCGCCGCCAAGCCAACCCTTTTCCAGCACCGCGACATTGGTGATGCCGAAGTTCTTGCCCAGATAATACGCCGTCGCCAGCCCATGCCCGCCCGCGCCCACGATGATCACGTCATAGCGCTTTTTCGGCTGCGCATCCCGCCATGCGCGGGTCCAGCCCGTATGATGGCGCATCGCCTCTCGGGCCACTGCGAAAACGGAGTATTTCTTCATCACGTCACTTCCCGGCAAGGATTCGGGCCGCGCGGGCGGCTGTGCTCAGTTCTGAGCCTAGGAGTAGATATGCGAAATGACCACCACGGCATTTGGACGCGGTTTTGCGACATGCGGCGCGATTGGTGAAAAATGCCGCAGGGCACGCGGCATTTGCGGGCTTTTGTCGGGGCCGGTCAAAGGTTAGGTAGAGGCCATGATATTCTGGTTTCTCTCTGGCGCGATGGCGCTTGTCGTGGGCGGTCTTCTGGCGCGGGCAGCTTGGCGCGGCGCGGATACGCCCCTGCCCGCTCAGGCGGACTATGATCTGAAGGTCTACCGCGACCAGTTGGACGAAGTTGAGCGCGACGTGGCGCGCGGCATTGTCCCCGAGGCCGACGCCGCCCGCATTCGGACCGAGATTTCGCGCCGCATCCTAGCCGCCGATGCCGCCCGCGACGGTGGCCCGCAAACCGCCGCGCGCCCCGCGCCCTTGGTGCTGATCGCCGGGGTCGTGGCCTTGGGGGCTGGGTCTTTGGCGCTTTATTGGCATCTGGGGCAGCCCGGCTATGGCGATCTGGCCCTCGCTGACCGCATCGCCTTTGCCGAGGATATGCGCCGCAACCGTCCCAGCCAGCAAAGCGCGGTGGAAAGCCTGCCCCCCAGCCCCGCCACCGAAGGGCTGAGCGCCGATTACCTCGCCTTGATGCAGCAGCTGCGTGCCACGGTCAAAGACCGGCCCGAAGACCTGCAAGGGCAGACCCTTCTGGCGCAGAACGAAGCCCGGATCGGCAATTTCGCCGCCGCCGCCGAGGCACAGGCCAATGTGCTGCGTCTCAAAGGGGCCGACCGCACCGCCAAGGATATCGCGGATTATGCCGAACTCTTGGTGCTGGCGGCGGGCGGCTATGTTTCGCCCGAGGCGGAAACCGCCCTGCGCGAGGTGTTGAACCGCGATGAGCAGGATGGCCGGGCGCGCTATTACCTCGGCCTGATGATGGTGCAAACCGGACGGCCCGATGTGGGCTTTCGCATCTGGGACGCGCTGCTGCGGCGCGGGCCTGCCGATGCCCCCTGGATCGAGCCGATCCGTGCGCAGATCGCCCAAGTTGCCGCCCTTGCCGGGGTGAATTACGAGATGCCGCAGATTGGCACTGGCACCCCCGCGCGCGGCCCTTCGGCCGAAGACATCGAAGCCGCCTCGGAGATGAGCGCGGATGATCGGATGGAGATGATCGGCGGCATGGTCGCGGGGCTGTCGGACCGTCTGGCCAGCGAAGGCGGCCCGCCGCAGGACTGGGCGCGGCTGATCACGTCACTGGGGGTCTTGGGCGATACCGATCAGGCCCGGGCGGTCTATGATAACGCGCTTGAGGTTTTCTCGGGCGATAATGCGGCGCTGGACATGATCCGCAGCGCCGGGGAACGCGCAGGGGTGGCAGGATGATTTACGACGAAACCGCAGATTTCATCGCCGCCCTGCCCCCGATGCAGGCGCTGATCGGGCTGGACTTGGGTGAAAAGACCATCGGCGTGGCGGTGAGCGATAGTTTCCAATCCGTCGCCACCCCGCTGGAAACCGTGCGGCGCAAGAAGTTCGGCGTCGATGCCGCCCGCCTGACCGAGATCATCGCCGAACGCCGCATCGGCGGGCTGGTTCTGGGGCTGCCGCGCAATATGGATGGCACCGAGGGGCCGCGCTGCCAGTCGACCCGCGCCTTCGCGCGCAACTTCGACCGGCTCAGCCCGCTGCCGATCACCTATTGGGACGAGCGCCTGTCGACCGTGGCCGCCGAACGCGCGCTTCTTGAGGCCGACACCACCCGCAAACGCCGCGCCGAGGTCATCGACCATGTGGCGGCGGGCTATATCCTGCAGGGGCTTCTGGATCGTTTGCAGGTGATGCGCCGTGACTAAGAAGGTTTGGCAACGTGATGAGGTTGAAAGCCCCTGCATCAACATCTGCGTGGTGCATCCCGAAAGCCGTCTTTGCACCGGCTGCCTGCGGTCGATCGACGAGATTGGCCGCTGGTCCGCGATGAGCGCCGAGGAACGCCGCGCCATCATGGCGGAACTGCCCTCACGCGAGAGCGCCCATGCGAAACGGCGCGGGGGCCGCGCGGCGCGGCTGGCCCGGCGGCGCGACTAAGGCGGGCTCAGGCGCCGCGGCGCTGGACGATCTGGTTCAGGAAAATAAGGGCCGCTTCGCCGTGGGTGACATCCTGATGCCCCATCGGGGCCGCGTTGTAGTTGGCGGCAGACACAGAGGCGCGGGCGAAGGTCAGGCTGGTCTCACGGGTGAACATCCCATCGAAACGAAACGCCCGACGGCCCCGGCGCGCAGGTTTCCAATAAGCAAGGTCGCCGCCCTGCCCTTTGAGAATGATCGCTTTGGTCCCGCTTCGGCGCATCTCGTCACGTCCCTTGGTTCGGATGATTCTGCGTTTGTTATGCCATTTAGCCCGCAGTTTGTGTCGAGATTGCGGCAATTCAGTGAACATTGTCCGAAATTGGGCAGAAAGAGCCGCATTTCGGCAGGAGTAAGGTCAAAACCGGGTCGCCTTAGCCCCAAAGCGCCTTTCTGAGCATGTTCAGCGCCACCAGCACGAGGAAGACGGCAAAGACCCGCCGCAGCGGCTTGGGGTCCATCGCATGGGCCAGCCGCACGCCCCAGGGCGCGGTTATCAGCGTCATCGCCACGACAATCCCAAAGGCTGCGAGGTTGACCGCCCCGAGCGTCAGCGGCGGGCGGTTCTGGCCGATGTCGACAAAGAGAAAGGCAATCACCGAAGGCACGGCGATCAAGAGGCCAAAGCCCGCCGCCGTGGCCACGGCCTTGTGAATGGGCCGCCCGTGCAATGTCATCAGCGGCACGCCAAAGCTGCCGCCACCGATCCCCATGAGCACCGACAGAAAGCCCACCATCGGCGACAGGAGCGCGCGTTTAAGGCCGCGCGGCATGGTCTCCCCCAAGCGCCACTCGCTGCGCCCAAAGCCGAGGTAGAGGCCCACGCAGAGCGCCAACCCGCCAAAGATCACCTGTAGCGTCTGGGTTCGCAGTTGCGACACCAGCAGCACGCCCAGAATGGCCCCCAGCATAATCCCCGGTGCCCAAGTGCGCAGAATCTCCCAATCCACCGCGCCCTTCTTATTATGCGCATGAACCGAGCGCGCAGAGGTGACGATGATCGTCGCCAGAGAGGTCGCAAGGCAAATCTGCATCAACTGCGGCCCGCCGTAGCCCAGCGACTGCAGCACATAAAAGAACGCCGGGACCAAGACGATGCCCCCGCCGACGCCCAAAAGCCCGGCCAAAATCCCGGCAAAACCGCCGATCAGGGCGAGCAGCACCAGCATCGGCAATAGATCGTTCAATTCTGGCATGAGCCCCTCCCCGGCTGTCTTTGGCTCTATCAAGCCGTTTCGCGCGAAGGGTTCAAGGCGATAACGCCGGGGTTGCACTTTGCCCAAGGCCGGTTAGGTTGCCCGCGACTGTGGGCCCCAAGCGCACCGACCGTTTGCCGCCTGCCCCATATGGCCCCGGCCATTCCATCCGAAAGGACATCTCGTGCTACGTTCAGCGCTCATTCTCGGATTGCTGGGGCTGGTCGGCCCCTTCGCCATTGATATGTATCTGCCCGCCATGCCTGCCATCGCCGCCAGCTATGGCGCCTCTGAAACGGCGGTTCAGGCGACGATCACCGCCTATTTCATCGCCTTCGGACTGGGGCAGCTTTTCTACGGCCCTTGGGCCGATCAGGCGGGGCGCAAACTGCCGATCATGGTCGGGCTCGCGCTGTTTCTGGTCGCCTCTTTCGGGGCGGCCTTCGCCCCCTCGATGGCGGCGCTGACCGGCTGGCGCGCCCTGCAAGGGCTGGGTGGCGCGGTGCTGATGGTGGTGCCCCGCGCGATCATCCGCGACCAATATACCGGGACACAGGCGACGCGCTTGATGGCGATGTTGATGCTGGTGATCTCGATCTCGCCCATGCTGGCCCCGCTGGCGGGCAGCGCGGTTCTGGCTTTGGCCGATTGGCGCGCGATCTTCATCGCCCTCGGCGTGCTGGCGGTTGCCGCGCTGGCCCTCACCGCCACCGCCCAGCCCGAGACGCTGCCTACAGAGCGCCGCGTTCGGATCAATCCGCGCAGCCTTTGGCGCGGGGCGAAAGTGCTGCTTAGCGATCCGATCTTCATGGGGCTGACCTTTATCGGCGGCTTCGCCATGGGGTCTTTCTTTGTCTTCATCGCCTTCGCGCCCTTCGTCTATACCGGGCAATACGGGCTGGGGCCGACGGGGTTCTCGCTGGCCTTCGCGGTCAACGCGGTGGGCTTCTTCTCGGCCTCGCAATTGGCGGGATGGCTGGGCGAACGTTGGGGCATGCGCAGCCTCGTCCGGCGCGGGGTCGCGGGTTTCGTAATCTTCTCCACCGCAATCTTTGTCACCGCGTTGGTTACCGAGCCGGGTCTCTATCTGGTGATGGCGGGTCTGTTCTGCGCCAATGCCTGCCTTGGCGTGGTGGTGCCGACGGTGATGGTCGTGGCACTGGATGACCACGGCGATATCGCGGGGCTGGCCTCGTCCTTGGGCGGCACCTTGCAGATGGTGGCCGGGGGCCTTTCCATCGCGCTGGCCGGTCCGTTTTTCGACGGCAGCGTCACGCCGATGTTGGGGGCCATCGCGGCCTGCGGTCTGGTGGCGGCCCTGCTCACATTGGCGCTGCTGCGGCCCCGCCCTGTGGCCGAACCCAGCGTCTGACCCTACCCCGCCGCGGCCATGTCCTGTGCCGCGGCGACTTCGGCCAAAGCAGCCTCGACCAGTTCTGGGCCCGCGCCGGGCTTATGCGCCCCTTCGGAGAGGATACGCCGCCACTGCCGCGCACCGGGCCGCCCGGCGAAAAGCCCCAGCATATGCCGGGTGATCTGCCCGAGCCGCCCGCCGTCTGACAAATGTGCCTCGATATAGGGCAACATCCCCTGCACCGCCGCCTCAGCACTGCTGTCGCTGCCCTGCCCGAAGATGCGCCGGTCTGCCGTGGCGAGGATATCCGCAGGCGCGTGATAGGCACTGCGCCCCACCATGACGCCATCGAGCCCCGCATCGAGAAAGGCTTCGGCCTGATCAAGCGAGGTGATCCCGCCATTGACCGAGATGTGCAGGTTCGGGAACAGCCCCTTCATTCGGTGGACGAGGTCATAATCCAACGGCGGAATATCGCGGTTTTCCTTGGGGCTTAGCCCCTGCAACCACGCCTTGCGGGCATGGATCGTCACCCGGGTGCAGCCCGCCGCCACGATCCGCGACAGGAACTCGGGCAGGATCTCTTCGGGGTTCTGATCGTCCACCCCGATGCGGCATTTCACCGTCACTTCGACATCGCAGGCCGCGCGCATCGCGTCGACGCAATCGGCAACCAGCCCCGGCTGCTGCATTAAAACGGCCCCGAATGCGCCCGATTGCACCCTGTCAGAGGGGCAACCGCAATTAAGGTTAATCTCATCATAGCCCGCCGCGGCCCCCAACCGCGCCGCCTGCGCCAGCTCTTGCGGGTCCGACCCGCCCAGTTGCAATGCAACGGGATGTTCGGCGGGGTCGTGGTCCAGCAGATGCAACGCGCCACCACGCACCAAGGCGGGGGCGGTCACCATCTCGGTGTAAAGCAGGGTTTCACGGCTGAGCAGACGGTGGAGGTAGCGGCAGTGGCGGTCGGTCCAATCCATCATCGGCGCGACCGCCAAAAGGGGCATATTGAAATTATTGGATTTTTTATTTTTATCAGCCATTTATCGCTCAATCCTCAAGCCCGTTCCCGTCTCATTTGTTGTAAATCGCGCCCATTTCGGGTAGGATTTACAACAAATGTTGTAACTTGGGCCAAATGTTGTAACCCCATGGGTACCATCATCAAGCGAAAGCGCAAAGACGGCACTGCCTCCTGGCTTGCCCAGATCGCCGTTCGGCGGGCTGGAAAAACCGTCTGGCGCGAAAACCGGACCTTCGAGCTGCGCTCGATCGCCGCGGCCTGGATCGAGAAGCGCGAGAAGGACCTCGCCAAGCCCGGCGCCCTCGAAAACCTGCCCATCGGAGAGACCCGCCGCCGCGAAGTGACCCTCGGCGACGCCATCGACAAATATGTGGAAGACAGCGCGAAGGCAATCGGTCGGACCAAGGCGCAGGTGCTGAAAAGCATCAAGGAGTTCGACATCGCGAACAAGCTCTGTGCCCAGATCGACAGCGCCGACATCGTGGCCTTCGCCAAGGAGAAGCTGAATACCGGTGTCTCGCCGCAAACTGTGTCGAATTACCTCTCCCATCTCAGCGCAGTCTTCACGGTGGCCGGCCCGGCCTGGAACTATCCGCTGGACGAGCGCGCAATGCGCAATGCGATGATCGTCGCGAAGAGGCTGGGCCTGACCCAGAAGAGCCGCCACCGCGACCGGCGGCCAACGCTGGATGAACTCGAGCAGTTGATGGCGCATTTCCTCGACCGCTCGATCCGTCGTCCCTCCTCTGTCCCGATGCATCGCGTCATCGCCTTTGCGATCTTTTCGACCCGGCGGCAGGAGGAGATAACCCGGATCAAATGGGCAGACCTCGACAAGGAGGGCAAACGCGTCCTCGTGCGCGACATGAAGAACCCCGGTGAGAAAATGGGCAACGACGTCTGGTGCGACCTGCCCGATCCGGCGCTGGCGATCATCGAGGCGATGCCCAAACACGCGAGCCAAATCTTCCCCTATTCCACCGATGCGATCAGCGCTGCGTTCACTCGGGCAACGCAGTTTCTGGGGATCGAGGATCTGCGCTTCCACGACCTGAGGCACGAAGGCGTCTCGCGTTTGTTCGAGATCGGCTACAACGTTCCACACGCGGCTGCTGTTTCCGGCCACCGGTCATGGACGTCGCTCAAGCGCTACACCCACTTGCGCCAAACCGGCGACAAGTTCGCTGATTGGAACTGGAATGCGGAAGTCACCACGCGGGATCCGAGGCAGCGCAAAAGAAACCCCGCGCGGCCGGGTTCTACAGCCAAACTTCGGACAAGACCGGTTCGACGCCCCGGAGAAGATACATGAGCATCGTCCCTTAAAATTATGTAACAAAATACAATTAGTCTTCGGGATATTGCCGCGTGTAGCGCTCATCCGGCGCGACCCACTGCTCCAGGAATTCCAGCGGATCGAGCGTTCCCATCATGGACCGCGCAAGATCAAGCCGAGAGGACAAGGCCTGGCGCCTGTCGGTCTCGACGCCGGCAAGACGCTCCTCCGCCTCGCGAAAGAAGCTTTCGATCGACATCGCGGCGGACCATTTCTGGATCACTTCGGAAAGTTGTTCGCGGCTTTGGGCAAGGGCGTTGTCCCCGTTGCGTCGATCCTGTTTGCGCTTCCAGCGTTCCTGCTGTTCCACCCATTCGCGTTGCTTGCGGATGGCCGCCGCCTCGGCTTCTGCAGTCTTGGACTTGAGGTCCGGCACGACGGCTTCCAGCTCCTTCACGATCCTTGGGAACATGGACGGCAATTTTAGCTTTGGTGTCTCTTGCCATATCGCCGACCACTCTACGTCCCGGCGCGGCGCGTAGGCGACTAGCCGGAAGCGCCCGGACGGAACATCGTTCTCGGTCGTCCAGGAATGGACCAGCTGGTGTGATCTGGCGGCCTTCACGACCGCACTGTCGTCCCGCACATACTTGCCCTTAAAGTATCTGAGCGTGACCCGTTCGGACATTTCGACGAGCGCAAGACCGATGGGAGCCTCGCCGATATAGGCGACGGTTGGGCGGTGCGGTGCCCAAATCCGTCCGCAGGAATAGCGCCCGTATTTGCGATCCTTCTCCGGAACCTCCCGCTCTTCGATCTGCGCCCGAAACAATGGTTGATCGGGCGGCGCGAAGGTCACGCGATACCCTTTCCGCTCGAACGCATCGTAGAGCCCATTCGCGAGGTCCAATGCGCGTAGCAGCTGCGCCTCGGACATCACGATGTCCGGCAGGAGGAGCTTGTAGGGTCGAAGAAACTCGTAGTCGTCAATCTTGCGCGTCTTGCGATAATGCGGCTCGACGCCGCGAAGGATCGGATGCCGGGCATCCTTGCGCTGCCTGTCACGACTAGGTGACGACACCGAAGATCTGGTGGCAGGTGTCACGGGACGCGCGAGCGGCGTATCCGTCGACCGGACAAGCTGATCGCCTAGCTTTGCAGGGGGAAGTCGAGGGCGTGGAGAGGCCTTTCCGACCGCCTTCTTTTGCCAGTAGCCAGCGGGAGGCCGGGGCACAGCCAGCGTCGTACAGACCCGGGCGATATAGGAACCAGATACACCATACTCGGCCGCCAGGTGGCTGATGGGTGTCGACCAGACCTTTTGGTAAACTTCTTCTCTCGTGACTTGTCTGGAGCGGGACACAGTGGTGGTGGTGTCGTCAGGCAAGTCTTTATTCTCGTAAATTCGGCCCAATGGGACGTTTGCTAATCAGCCCCATACGGTGCCGCCAACTCAGGTTACATCTGTCTGAAATACCGTCTATAATTCCGATATCCGAAGCTCAAGACGCGAAACATAATGATCACGATCGCAGACAAAATCATAAAGCGCATCCGCGCACGGGGTCGTGGAAAATGGGTGTGCGCTGCCCGAGACTTCCCTGATCTTGGCGGCCGGGCTGCGGTCGATCAGGCACTCTCGCGCCGCGCCAAGGCCGCAGACCTGCGACGTGCCTTGCCGGACGGCATCAAGGAGGATCTTGCCCGCAACAGTGCAAGCTTACCTGGCTTGGCCGTTCCCATAGCCCGTAGCCTTGCGGATCGCGGAGAGGTGGCAAGGTCATGACTGAGGGCTTCGAGCGTTTTCTTCCGCCCCTGAATGTTGGGATTTTGCCGACCAGCACAGCCCCGTAGGAGGCTGCACACAGATAAATAGTGAAGGGCCCTAATTTGAAGGATGAGAACGAATTCAAGGCGTGGCTGGAACAAGGCGGCGCACAAACCGAAGCGGGGCGAAACTCGAGGACCTATGCCGTTCGAACGATAGAGCGAAATCTCGCTGCACTTGGCATGCCCTACCAGAATCTCGAGGAGGCCTGGGAGGCCGATCAGTTCGCAGGGCTCAGAGACCGTCTCAAAGCCATACGTGACGATGCTCGTTCAGGGGGCGAAGACTATCGAATCCTGATGCCCGATTCAGAGAAGCCGCACAATCGGCTGTCGAATTGGAGCAGTTGGTTGGCGCAGTACGGGCGGTTTATTGCGGGCGAGCCGCCGGGCGCCGCAAAGGATGCGGATCGCATTCGCCAACACGTTCTGGAACAGTATATCGAGCCAGCCCGTGAAGAAAGTACATCCCATGTCGACGTGCTTGTCCGGGACGTGAATACGGCACTCAATCTGAATGAAGCCTGGCCGAACATTTGTCAGGCTTTGGCGGGCAAGATTTTCCAGGACCTCGCACAGGTCAGCGCTCCGGAACGGATCGGGGCTGATCAAAGCTCGGCCACGGTGTTTCGCTTTGGACTCGACGAGTCGATGGCGTCACAGAACGAACGACCATTCACGCTATTTGATGGCGCTGGAAATCCGTACCAACCAGTGAAGAATTTCAATCGGTCCAACGGAGTTTCAGCCTATCGGATCAAGCCCAAGGGTGCGGGCAACAAAGCGGACGAAGCGATCGCAACCGAAGACCTGGTCGACGTCGCGCGGGCAATGCTCGTGGACGGGCTTGCTTCGAGAGTCAAAGCCATTGCTGGCGGCACGGTCAACTATTTGACCTACGGTGGGGAAAAGCTCGTTCGATACCAACTTGATCCCGACATAGCGAAAAAAATTGGTGTGCCTGCCAGTGGCAGCGTTCAAGAAACGACAAAGCAGGTAGAGAATAGTATGGCCATTGCCCAACAGGATGAGCGTCCCACAGCTACCAATCTTATTCTCTATGGTCCGCCAGGCACAGGGAAGACGTTCAGCACAGCGACTGAGGCTGTCAAGTTGTGTGGGGAGCCTGTGCCAGAAGATCGCGACGATCTGATGGCGGTCTATCAGGGACTGCTCGCCGCAGGGCGGATCGAGTTCGTCACGTTTCACCAGTCGATGGCTTATGAAGAGTTCGTCGAAGGCCGACAGCCGATGACCGGCGCGGACGATGGCGAGGACACATCCTCGGGTGGGTTCCGGTTGGAAACCGTGCCGGGCATTTTCCGTCGCATCGCACGACGTGCGGAGGTGAGCAGAGGAACGGTCAGTTCTGAAACAAAGCTTTCGCTCGAAGGCCGACGTGTTTTCAAGATGTCGATAGGCGCAAAGTATCTGCCCGAAGACGCACCTCTCTTTGAGGAAGCAATCGAGAAGAATTGCGCGATCTTTGGGTTCTACGATTTTGATCTTTCGGATCCCCGATTTGACACACGAGAGGCAATCCACGCTGCTGCGGAGGCCCGGCGTAAGGAAGACCCAGAGGCCTTTGTTTCTCAGCCAGCCTCAATGATGACCAACCTTTTTCGGAACAGCCTGAAAGTCGGCGACGTACTAATCGTGACCAAGGGAAATCTGCTTGTCCGCGCAATCGGTATCGTCGAAGGAGACTACGAGTTTAGTCCGATAGAGGGGCGTGCTGGGGACTATGCCCATCGCCGCGCCGTGAATTGGCTTTGGGTTGATCGGGATGGCATAGAAGCGAGCGATGTTGCCAAAGTAGGCCTCGTTCAGCGAACGATCTATGAAATCGACAAGTCCTCGCTCAACGTGCCGGCCCTTGAACGCTACATGAACAGCCAGCGGAACGAGGGGCCATCTGATCCCGAACCTTTCGTCCTGATCATCGACGAGATCAACCGCGCCAATATCTCCAAGGTTTTCGGCGAGCTGATTACGCTCTTGGAATCGGACAAGCGTCTCGGTCAGGCGAACCAGCTGAAGGTGCGCCTTCCGTATTCCGGGGACGAGTTTGGTGTTCCGTCGAACCTGCATATTGTCGGGACGATGAATACGGCAGACCGCTCCATCGCCCTGCTCGATACGGCGCTGCGGCGGCGGTTCACATTCCGCGAAATCATGCCCAATCCGGCCGTTCTGAAGGAGGCTGCGGCCCGCACAGGTATCGATCTGCCGACCCTTCTGACGATCATCAATGAACGGATCGAGTACCTCTATGACCGTGACCACCAGATCGGCCATGCCTATTTCACCGGCTGCGACACCCGAGCGGATGTGGACGAGGTCATGCGGCACATGGTGATCCCGCTGCTGGCCGAGTATTTCTTCGAAGACTGGGGCAAGATCGCCGCGGTTCTGGGGGATCTGGATACGCATGACGGGCCGATAGAGGGCGGCTTTCTGAACAGGTCCGTCCTGAAGGCACCGCCGGGGCTCGACAATGGTGAAGCGATGCCGCGCTTCCGGTGGGACGTGCGCGAAGGCAGCTTCGATTACGCGCGGCTGCTCGGTTCATGATCCGCCGCACGCTCCGCGAATGGCAGCGCATCGGCTACGGCGATGACAACACGACCATCCCGCCCTCCGAGGCTGATCGAATTGCCGCCCTTGCGGCGCGCTCGAGCTTCGCGGGGCGTGGCGGCGAAGGCGTGCTCGAACACGGCCGCAAAGGGTTGCGGGCGCGCGGCGTGGTCGGCGTGATTGCCGCGCCGGGCTGTCAGCTGGAGATCCTCCCGAAGATCGAGGGCCTGGGAGAACACGAGACCACGGACGAAGCCCTTCGTCGCCGCCTCATCCACATGCTGGCGGTTGTTCACGATCTGCGGATCGATGCCGGATCGTTGGCCCAGCTCGGATGGCAGAAGGACACC
This sequence comes from Sulfitobacter sp. 1A12779, assembly GCF_043557315.1. Lineage (NCBI taxonomy): Bacteria > Pseudomonadati > Pseudomonadota > Alphaproteobacteria > Rhodobacterales > Roseobacteraceae > Sulfitobacter > Sulfitobacter sp. 1A12779. Next base: position 22,755 of record NZ_JBIFFU010000020.1, on the reverse strand, counting down.
ATTCTGGAATTGTTGATCCGGCTGTTTTGTGCGCGCCTCATGGAAGCGGTGCGCATGGGGCTGCCGCGCCTGTATGTGGATCACGCAGACGACCTCCCTGCCCTGCGCGGCAGGCTCGATGTCACCCGGCAGTTTTCACGCCATGCGGTGGCGCCGCAAAAGCTGGCCTGTCGCTATGATGACTTGTCCTCTGACATTGCGCTCAATCAGGTGATGCGCGCCGCCGTGACCCGTTTGCAACGTGTGGCTCAGGCCCCCGACAATCAGCGTATCCTGCGCGAGTTGGGCTTCGCCTATGCGGACGTGACCGAGGTTCCTATCCCCGCGCTGCGATGGGACCAAATCATACTGGATCGGACCAATCAGCGGTGGCGCGAGCTTCTTTCCTTCGCGCGGCTCCTGCTTGGGGATCGGCATCAGCAGACCAGTGCCGGGGCTACAGATGGTCATGCGCTCTTGTTCGAGATGAATGCCTTGTTCGAGCAATACGTTGCCAGACTGGTCACCCGTGCTCTGGCCGGAAGCGGATACCGTGTCGCAGCGCAGGGCGGGCACCGTGACTGCCTGTTCGAAGCGGGAACGGGGCGGTTTCGGACCAAACCTGACCTCATCATCCGGCAGGGGGATCGAACCGTCCTCGTCATCGACACGAAATGGAAACGGATGGCGCCGCGCATCGACGACCCGAAGCAGGGTGTCAGCCAGTCCGATGTGTATCAATTGATGGCCTATAGCCAGCTCTACCGCTGCCCGGAGGTCATGCTGCTCTATCCACACCACGGTGATTTGCCGCCCGAGCCGATTTGTACCCGCTACGCAATCGCCAGCGACGGCGCCGAAGAGACCCTCCAGGTTGCGACACTGGATGTCACCGGCCCTGCACATACCCATATCGAAGCCCTGAAACACCTGTTGGCGCAGACCTTGCCTGCCGCGGTCGCAGCCTGAGCGCTTGTCAGGCAAGATAAACGCACGGCAGAGACGTCCGGTGCGACCTGCCCGACCCACCGCCGGAGATCATCAGGGCCACCAGACCTTGCACGTTAAATCGGACAAAAGTCCGCTCTTAGCCTGTTAAGCCGGATTATATTCCGCTTTGCGGTGCATTTTGTTGACTTCTCATGCAAAACCACCTAACACGGAAAAAATTACGGATACAGCAGCACAAGGCGGAGTTTTCTCCGATCAAAAATGTCATCATACCAGGTTCAGACCGCCCTGAAACGACTTGGCCATGACATACGTGTGGCCAGGAAGAAGCGGCGCATGTCCGTCGCAGATTTCTGTGAGCGCCTGGGTGTGACCGACAAGACGCTTGCCAAACTCGAGATGGGCGATGGCGGTGTGCGGCTCGAGACAATGGCCATGGCACTCATGGTCCTTGGCGAGATCCACCGACTCGGCGAAATCCTGGATCCGGCGAAAGACGATACTGGCCTGGTCCTTGATCAAGCCCGCCTGCCAGAGCGGATCGTCAATCGCCGCAGGCCGTCCTCCGGCAGATCGGATACCACGCAAGAGAGGTCGGATGAGATCGATGACGAAGGGAGCGCTTTCTGATGGCCGTGGCGCGTGTCGCTCTCGGGGAAGGGCTGGTTCCAGTCGGCCGTCTGATCTTCGAGACGGATGGGCGGCGCGCGCATTCCACTTTCCTCTATGATCAGGACTGGATCGATAACCCGCGCGGCTTCGACCTCTGCCTGCAAATGCCGAGGGTGAACACGCCCTATCACGCTAGTTCCGGCGGGCGCGACAGCCGGAAGCGTGATGTTATCGCCGGGCCCTTTGCGGATACGTCCCCGGACAGCTGGGGCCGCAAATTGATGCGTCGGGTTCTGGGCGAGGCAGCAACCGAGTTCGACTTCCTGACGGCATGCGACGATACCGCCCGCCAGGGCGCGCTGCGCTTTTTACAGGAAAACGGTGAGCCATTCCCGCGGATCGGAAGAGCCGTCCCGCGCCTTGCTGATATCGAGGACCTGCTCAAGATCGCGCAAAGGTTCGAACGAGACCCGGCAGGCGCGGAGCAGGATGCGCTGGATCTCGTAGGTGCCGCCGGTACGCCGGGCGGGGCGCGACCGAAAGCCAACGTGAGGGATGGGGAGCGGCTCTGGCTCGCCAAGTTCACCTCCATCAACGACACTTGGCCAGTGGAACGTCTCGAGGTGGCAACGATGAAGCTCGCCGGGCGTCTTGGTCTTCGTACACCGGAATGCAGGCTCGAGTTGCCCGGCAGCGCGCACCCCATCGGGCTCTTCAGCCGTTTTGATCGCCGAGGCGGCGGTCGGGTCCCCTATATTTCCGCGCGCACCGCCTTGGGCAAGCTTGGACATGCGAGCGGCTTCTACACAGATATTGCCGATATCATCCGCACCATTTCCGCCCGGCCCGGCGATGATCTGCGGGAAATCTGGCGCCGCATGGTGTTCGGGGTCCTTGTCACCAACACGGATGACCACCTGAAGAACCACGGTTTCATCTATGCGGGTCAGAACCTGTGGCGTCTTTCACCGCTCTTCGATGTCAATCCGCAGCCCCGGCGGCATGCCCAGATGGAAACCGGGATCAGCCCGATCCATGGGCATGAGCCGGACATTGCTGCCGCAATCGACGCGGCTGAGTTTTTCGATATCAGTGCGCCGGAAGCCCGAGCCCTGGCCCGGGATATGGCACAAGTTATCGGCAACACTTGGCGGGACGAATTGCGCCACCAGGGGCTTGCTGGCGCGGGGTTGAATGCCTGCGCTCCGGCCTTCGAACATGAACGGATGGATGCGGCACTCGGGCTGTAGCCCGTAGAATTTCTTGAGTCCCCTCGGATACATTGGCATCAAGACCGTTTGGAGGATGTGCCCGCCTTTTAATTGCAAGAGGACAACCGAAGAGGGCCATAAGCGCTTAACATTGCAAAATCGCTCTTTCTCCAATTGCGGCCGAAGCAATCAAGGAGGCTGTTCCTTGGCTCGATTTCGGTCCTGACCTCCCCCGCGCCGCGCTTTCGCAAACCCTCGGTCCGTCGCGATGAACCGTTCAAGCATGGGAACCACCAGCTTCTTCGGTTCGATTGATCCCTGCCCTGCTTCGCGCCCGAGGATTTCCCCATAGGCGATCAGGTCGCGATGGAGATCAGCTGGCAGTTCCAGGGTCAGCTTCACCGGCTTGTCGTCCGGGATCGGTCCGAGTTTCAGCTTGCTCATATCAGCCTCTGGGTGGCGCAAAGACGAGATCGCGTGTGACGATAACGCGGACGGGGAAGCCCGGACGGATGGTCAGCGTCGGCGGTACCTCGAGCTGGCGTTGGACGATGCGCTGGCCAGCCTCGTTGATCGTGTCGAGGGCTCCGTCGCGGAGCGCGCGGGCGAGGCGGTCTTCCTCGTCGAGGGAAAGTTCCGCCCCGACGGCGAGCAGGGTCGAAAGGCCAGCCGCGCGCAGGATGCTGGCCCAGTGATTGTCGACGCGGTCCTCGAGACCGGCATAGCCGGCGGCATCTGCCCCGGGCTGGCGTTCGAGCACGAGGGAGCGTCCATCGGGGAAGATTAGCCGCGTCCAGACCAGGAGCACACGACGTTGGCCAACAGTGACGCTGTCGTCGTAGGCCCCGACCAGGCGGGTGCCCTGCGGAATCAGGAGCAGGCTGCCCGTGGGGCTATCATAGACATTTTGGGTGACCTGCGCAGTGATCTGGCCGGGCAGGTCGGAGCGGATGCCGGTGATCAGTGCGGCCGGGATGACGGAGCCGGCCTGCAGCAGCCAGGGCGATGCCGGGGGCTGGACGCGGTCGGGCGCGACCGTTCGGCGGTCTATTGGCCCGGTGAGAAAGGTCTGACGTGGATCGGTCTCCGGGGTAGCAGCCAAACCGCTCCCCGGCGCCGTAGGCGGCAACTGGAACCCTGTGGACGCGGGCGCTCCGGGCCGCGTCTGGAAGAAGAGATCGCTGACCCGGGCGGCCTCGAGTTCCGCAAGCCGCTGTTGTTCCGCCGGGTCCATGGTGGGCGGCGAGAGGCTTGGAGCCGCGATGGACTGGCCACGTTGCTGGGCGTCGAGGATGCCACCGCCAAGATCGCCCGGCAGGGGCGGACCGAGCCGCGGGATCGCGTCATAACTGCCCGGCAGATCGCGGAGACCATCGGCTGGCTGACGGCGGTCCGTGGTGATCAGCTCTTCCGGTGCAGCGCTGCGATCGGGTCGCTGGAGTCCATAGATCAGCGCTGCGCCGATCCCGATGCCCGCGACCACGCCAAGCCCGATGATCACTTTTCGGGAAATTCGCGTGACGCGCGGCGGATCGGCGCGCAGGCGCATGGCGGCGGCGGTATCGGTCGATATCTCGCTCACGTCCCCCGCTCCGCGTTTTGCCGCACCACAGCCGCTTCGGTCTGGGGTTCGATCCGCAGGATGCGGACCACCTCCTGCCGGGGACCGCGTCCGAGGCGCAGTTCCGCCGCTCCGAAGAGCCGGTCGACGATCAGTACATTGCCGTGGATGCGGGAGTTGACGATTTCCAGTTCGCCATCGGCGCCCATTACGAAGAGTGGCGGCATCTCGCCCTGGGCGATCCCGCGCGGGAAAACGACATAGACCCGGCGCCCGTCGTCGAAGACCGAAACCGGACGCCAGGGCGGGCTGTCACCCTGCAGCCCGTAGCGATGATTGCGGGCATGCGCGGGCGGGATGCGCGGCGTGGCCGACGCGACGCGTGGGGCGTCGGGCGCACGCGGATAGGCCCATGAGATGGCGGGCATCCAGGTCTCTTCGCTGGCGTTGAGCTCGATCAGGTAGGTCCGCCGGTCGGTCGAGATCACGAGGTTGGTGCTGATATCGGGCCGGGTGGGTTTCACGAGAACGAGGACGCGCGTGTCGCGGCCCGCGCCGCTTTCGGTGTCGCCGATGATCCAGCGGGCGGTGTCGCCCGCCGCGATCGGGCCGGTGCCGGCGAGACGTTCGCCGGGCTCGAGCGCGATGGTCGTGATCTGGCCCGGGGCGGCGTAGACCTGATAGAGCGCGCCCTCGGACCAGGGATAGATCTGGATCGCGTTGAAATACCCGGCCTGCCGCGGCTCGACACGTGCGGCCGCATTGGCATTGCCGACCTGGGTGACGGGTGTGGCGGCCGCCTCCCCGCCCCGGCTCGGGGTCCAGGCGGGCGGGACATGGAGGGGACGCGGCCGGTCATCGGGTGCCGTCACGGGGGGTGACGGCAAGGGCGGCACCGCGTCGTCATAGGCGAATGCGGGCGGGCGGTCGCTGGCGCAGGCGGCCAGAAGCGTGGAGGCCAGAAGAATAGCGGGCAGGATCGGTCGGGTCATTGGCTCATCTCCCGCGACCAGTTGATCGCGTTCACATAAATGCCGAGGGGATTGGCGCGCAGGCGGTCCGCCGTGCGCGGCGGGTCGATCACGAGGGTCAGGATGGCGGTCCAGCGTTCGGTGCGGGCGAGCTGGCCGTTCTCGTAGTGCCGCTCGGACCAGGCCACCCGGAAACTGTCGGGTGAGGCGCGGATGACGCTCGAGACCTCGACCGAGACCTGGTCCTCGCCGACCCGCGCGAAGGGATCATTGGCCCGGGCATGATCGTTCAGCGCCAGCGCGCCGCGATCGGTGGTGAATTCATAGGCGCGGAGCCAGTTCTGCCGGACCACGATGGGATCGGCGGGCAGGCCTCGGACCTCCTCGATGAACCGGGCGAGATGCCAGGCGATTTGCGGATCGCTCGGGCGATAGCCGGCGCTGGCCGCCTCGACGGCGCGGGCCTCGCCGTGGCGATCGATCTCGACGACGTAAGGCACGACGGTGCCGCGCGCCGATTGCCAGACCAGCGCTGTCGCGAAGCCGCCCGCGAGGATCAGGCAGCCGAAGGCCATGAGGCGCCAGTTCTTCGCCTGCACGCGGGCCGCGCCGATGCGCTCGTCCCAGACCTGGGCGGCCTTCTGATACGGGGTCTCGGGCACAGGGGTCTTGCCGTAATGCGCGGCGGCGCGTTTGAAGAGGCTCATGGGCGGTCACTTTCGGAAAGGGAAACGGAGGTGCCTGAGCCGGGGCTGTCCCCGGCCCGCAGCGCATGGGTGGCGGCGGAAACGCCATGGCTCATGGCCTGGCTGCGGCGGATGGAGCGCGCCCAGGCCGGTGGGCTGCCAGTTGATGCGGGTATGGCGGCCGACGCACCTGCAACGCTGCCCATGGATGAGGAGCCCCCGGTAGCGGCAAACCCGGATCGGGCGCCGCCGGCATGGCTTGTCTTGACAGCTTCGGAGGCCGCGGCGGCGGCCCGGCGCAGGGGTGAAATCGCTGCCGCGCCCCCTGCCCGCGCCAAGCCGCCGAGTCCGGAGGCGACGCTTACGGCTCCTGTCTGGCCCATCGATCCGAGAGTGTAGGCGGCGGAGGCAGCCCCGGTCGCCGCTGCTGCCCCGCGCGTGGCGGCGGCCCCACCCGAGGCCAGCGCCCCGGCCCCGCGAGCGCCGAGCATGGCCCCGCCACCCGCCGCGACGGCCGCTCCGCCCACGGCAAGCCCGGTGCCGACGGCGGCCCCCGCGCCCAGTTGCGGCCCGCCAGAGACAAGGCCGGTGGCGATGCCGGGGCCGAAGATGCCGAGACCGAGGAGCGAGAGCGCGGCCAGCACGATCGCCATGGCCTCGTCGATGGTGGGCGTCACGCCACCGAAACCGGCGGTGAACTGGCCGAAGAGCGTCGAGCCGATGCCGATGATCACGGCCAGCACCAGCACCTTGATGCCGGAAGAGACGACGTTGCCCAGCACCCGTTCTGCCATGAAGGCGGTCTTGCCGAAAAGGCCGAAGGGGATCAGCACGAAGCCCGCGAGCGTCGTCAGCTTGAACTCGATCAGCGTCACGAAAAGCTGCACCGCGAGGAGGAAGAAGGCCAGAAGCACCAGCGCCCAGGCGAAGAGCAGGCAGGCGATCTGGATGAAGTTCTCGAAGAAGGCGACGAAGCCCATGAGATCGGCCGTGGACTCCAGAAGCGGGCGCCCGGCATCGAGCCCGGTCTGCGCCACCCGGCCGGGGCGCAAGAGATCGGCGGGCGAAAACCCGGTGCCGGAGGCGAGCAATCCCAGCCCCGCGAAACTGTCGAAGACGATGGCGGCAAGGCTGTTCCAGTTCGAGATCAGCCAGGCGAAGACGCCGACGAAGAGGGTCTTTTTCACGAGGCGGGCGATGATGTCGTCATCGGCGCCCCAGGCCCAGAAAAGGGCGGCCAGCGTTACGTCGATCACGATGAGCGTGCTGGCGATGAAGGCGACCTCGCCACCGAGCAGCCCGAAGCCGCCGTCGATGTAGGAGGTGAAGACCCCGAGGAAGGTGTCGATGACGCCGGTGCCGCCCATGGCTCACTCTCCCCCGGCCCGGTCGCGTTCCCGTCCGAGGAAGCGGTCACGGGTTTCGGCCCAGACGGCGAGGCAGTCCGGATCGGAGGCCGCGGCCTCGCCCAGCTCCTGGCAGCGCCGTTGTTCGACGCGCAGGGTATCGACCTCCGGAACAGGCAAAGCCGCCGGACGCGCCCCCTGCCCCGCCTCGTCCCGGCCCATCTCCACCATCGCCGCGGTGATCGCGATGGCGACGAAGACGATGGCGGCGATGCGGGCGAGAACCGATCCCTCCATGGGCCTGCCCTCCCTCAGTTGTTGAACATTTGGGCATTGCCGGGCTGGTAGCCCGCGCCCGGGGTGAGGAACCGCTCGCGCTGGACCCGGCCCTGTTCGGCCGCGGCGGACCGCTCGGCCTCGACGAGCGCCGAAGCGCGGCCATTGGCGGCCACGACGGCGATCAGGTCGGCGATCTGCTGGGACTGCAGCGCGAGGAGCTGGTTGCCCGCCTGGGTCGCCTGCAGGGCACCGACGGCGGACTGGCTTTCGCCGACGAGGGCGGAGAGCTCGGCGCGCTGGCCGTCGAGATTGCCGACGACACCGGCCTGCACGCGGAGCGCATCCTGCAGCCCGCCGACGGTGTTTTCCCATCGGGAGCGCGCATCGGCCAGAAGCTGCGCCTCGGGCGCGGCCATGGGGATATTGGCATAGTCCTGCTGGAAAACCTGGTCGATCTGGGCGACATCGAAGGCAATGTTCTGTGCCTCAGACAGGAGCTGCCGGGTCCGGTCGACATTCTGCTGCAGCGCCTGCAGCGAGGAATGCGGCAGGCTCGCGAGGTTGCGGGCCTGGTTCATCAGCATCTGCGCCTCGTTCTGCAGCTGGGTGATCTGGTTGTTGATCTGCTCCAGCGCCCGGGCGGCGGAGAGGATGTTCTCGGCGTGATTGCGCGGGTCGTATACGATGCGCCCGCCCCCACCGAAGAGGAAAGCCTGGGCCGGCGTCGCGAAGATCGGCGCGAGGCCGATGGGGGCTGCGAGTGCCAGGGCCAGCGCAGAGGCGCTGGCGAGCTTGGACAATCGATGGGCGGCATGGGTCATGGGGTGGTCTCCTTTGCGGGTTCGGGGGCTTGGGGGATTAGTGCGTCCGGAACTTCAGGCTCCGGCGCGAGATTGGTGAGGCCCGGGATCAGCTCTGCGGCCCAGCCAACCCCGCGAGCTTCAAGCCAGACCGCGAGGAAGCCCTCGCGTCCATGCTCTGCGAGGATCTCCGAGATCAATGTCTGGTCGGACTTGGACGAAGCCGCGCAGAGCGCGAGGCCCACCTCGGAGAGGCCCAGCTCGAAGAGCCGGTTTCCGCGCCGCGACTGGCAATAGTAGTCGCGCTTGGGCGTGGCGCGGGCGAGGATTTCGATCTGGCGGTCATTGAGGCCGAAACGGCGGTAGATCGCGGTGATCTGGGGCTCGATGGCCCGTTCGTTGGGGAGAAGCAGCCGGGTCGGACAGCTTTCGATGATCGCGGGCGCGATGGCCGAGGCGTCGATATCTGAGAGCGACTGCGTCGCGAAGATCACCGAGGCGTTCTTCTTGCGCAGCGTCTTCAGCCATTCGCGCAGCTGGCCGGCAAAGCCCTCGTCATCGAGCGCGAGCCAGCCCTCGTCGATGATCAGGAGCGTCGGCCGCCCGTCGAGCCGGTCGCCGATGCGGTGGAAGAGATAGGAGAGCACCGCGGGCGCCGCCGAGGTGCCGACAAGCCCCTCGATCTCGAAGGCCTGCACCGAGGCCGCGCCGAGCGCTTCGACCTCGGCATCGAGCAACCGCCCATGGGCGCCACCGAGGCAATAGGGCTGCAGGGCCTGTTTCAGATCGGAGGATTGCAGCAGCACAGCGAGACCGGTGATCGTACGTTCGCCAACCGGGGCGGAGCCCAGCGAGGTCAGCGCGGACCAGAGATGCTCCTTCACCTCCGGCGTGATGGCGATGCCTTCGCGGGCAAGGATCGCGCTGATCCAGCCCGCGGCCCAGCTGCGCTCGGCGGGATCGTCGATCCGGGCGAGCGGCTGCAGGAAGACCGACGCTTCCGCGCCTTCGGTCAATTCGCCGCCCAGATCATGCCAGTCACCACCCATGGCCAGTGTGGCGGCCCGGATCGAGCCCCCGAAATCGAAGGCGAAGACCTGCGCCCCCGGATAGCGGCGGAACTGCAGCGCCATGAGCGCCAGCAGCACGGACTTGCCCGCCCCGGTGGGACCCACGACAAGCGTATGGCCGACATCGCCCACATGGAGCGTCAGGCGAAACGGCGTCGCGCCCTCGGTCTTGCCGTAGAGCAGCGGCGGGCCGTCGAAATGCGCATCCCGCTCCTCCCCCGCCCAGACGGCGGAGAGCGGGATCATGTGGGCGAGGTTCAGGGTGGAGATCGGCGGCTGGCGGACATTGGCGTAAGCCTGCCCCGGCAGCGAGCCGAGCCAGGCATCGACGGCATTGACCGTCTCGACCATGGCGGTGAAGTCCCGGCCTTGCACGACCTTCTCGACCAGGCGCAGTTTCTCGTCGGCGCGACGCGGGTCGGCGTCCCAGACGATGAGGGTCGCCGTGACATAGGCCTCGCCCGCGATATCGGCGCCAAGCTCCTGCAGCGCCATGTCGGCATCGGCGGCCTTGTTGGCCGCGTCGGTATCGACCAGCGCCGATTGCTCGTTGGTCATCACCTCTTTCAGGATCGCGGCGATGGATTTGCGCTTGGCGAACCATTGGCGGCGGATGCGCGCGACCATTCGCGTGGCCTCCATCTTGTCCATCAGGATCGCGCGGGTCGCCCAACGATAGGGAAAGGCCAGCCGGTTGAGATCATCGAGGATCCCGGGCGTGGTGGCCGTCGGGAAGCCCGAGAGGGTCAGGACACGCAGGTGGGCGTCCCCCAGCCGGGGCTCGAGCCCGCCGGTGAGCGGTTGGTCGGCCAGGAGCGCATCGAGATAGGCCGGGGTTTCCGGCACCCGGACGCGATGGGCCTGCGTCGAGATGGTGGAATGCAGGTAGGTCAGCGTCTCGCTATCCTCGAGCCAGCGGCATTCGGGCATGATGCCATCGAACAGCGCCAGCACCCGGTCGGTCCGGTCGATGAACCCGCGCAGCACCTCGCCCGCATCGATGCCCGCCTTCTCGCGGCCTTCGTAGAGCCAGGTCTCGGCCCGCGCAGCCTCCTCAGCGGGCGGCAGGTAGAGGAAGGTCAGAAGATAGTCCGACTGGAAATGCGCCCCCTGCTCTGCAAACCCCGCACGCCGTTCGGCATCGAGCAGCGCCGAGGCCGGATCGGGAAAGCGGCTGTCGGGGTAGTCGGCCGCCGCCACGCGCTGCGCCTCGACGAAGATCGCCCAGCCCGAGCCGAGGCGACGGAAGGCATTGTTGATGCGCCCGGCCACCGCCACGAGCTCCGCCGCGACCGCGCTGTCGAGATCGGGACCGCAGAACCGGGCCGAGCGCTGCAGGCTGCCATCCTTGTTCAGCACCACGCCGGGCGCCACCAGCGCCGCCCAAGGCAGGTAATCCGCCAGCCGCGTCCCTTTCCGGCGATACTCCGCGAGGTTCATCATGGTGCTGCCCTCAGACCTCGAGGTGACCGGGAAGGCGCAGATGCCGGCGCCCGACCTCGACGAAGAGCGGATCGCGCCGCGCGGCCCAGACCGCGACCCCGTGGCTCAGGAGACCGATGACGATGCCCGCGACCCAGAGCTGCAGCCCGAGCCCGATGGCCGCGGCCAACGTGCCGTTCAGGATCGCGAAGGCCCGCGGCGCACCGGCCAGCAGGATCGGCTCGGTCAGAGCCCGGTGGACCGGGACGGTGAAGCCCGAGACATCCGCCAATTGTTCGAATGTTCCGTCCATCAGATCAACGCTCCGCCGCCGAAGCTGAAGAAGCTCAGGAAGAACGAACTCGCCGCGAAGGCGATGGAGATGCCGAAGACGATCTGGATCAGGCGGCGGAAGCCCCCGGAGGTATCCCCGAAAGCCAGCGTCAGGCCGGTGACGATGATGATGATCACCGCGATGATCTTGGCGACCGGCCCCTCAATGGACTCGAGGATCGATTGGAGCGGTGCCTCCCAAGGCATGGACGAGCCCGCCGCCCGGGCAGGTCCCGCCAGCATCAAGGTCACGGTGGCAAAAGTAACGGCATGGGCTGCCTGCGCGCGCAGCCGGTGAAGGGATCGTGTCATGAAGAGTCTCCTGTGTCGGTGTCCGTCCCGGTCGGCCGCGCCGCCGGGGTGATGCGGTAGTCGCCGTCGGGTCCCAGGCCCTGGACGCGGGCGAGCTCGTAGAGGTTGCGGTTGGCCCCGCGCCCGGAGAGGACGGCGATAAGATCGATGGTTTCGGCGATGAGGGCGCGCGGCACGGTCACCACCGCCTCCTGGATGAGCTGTTCCATCCGGCGCAGGGCCCCGAGGGCGGAGCCCGCATGGATGGTGCCGATCCCGCCCGGATGGCCGGTGCCCCAGGCCTTCAACAGATCCAGCGCTTCGGCCCCGCGCACCTCGCCGATGGGTATGCGGTCCGGGCGCAGGCGGAGCGAGGAGCGGACGAGATCGGAGAGCGAGGCGACGCCGTCCTTGGTGCGGAGCGCCACGAGGTTGGGGGCGGCGCATTGCAGCTCGCGCGTGTCCTCGATGATGACAACGCGGTCCGACGTTCTGGCCACCTCGGCCAGGAGCGCATTGGTCAGCGTCGTCTTGCCGGTCGAGGTCCCGCCCGCAACGAGGATGTTGGCGCGGGCGGCAACGCCATCCCGCAACAGCGCCGCCTGGGTCTCGGTCATGATCCCGGACGCGACGTAGTCGGCGAGCGTGAAGACCGCGACGGCAGGTTTGCGGATCGCGAAACAGGGCGCGGTGACCACGGGCGGCAGGAGCCCCTCGAAGCGTTCGCCGGTCTCGGGCAATTCGGCCGAGACGCGCGGCCGCGCGGCATGCACCTCGACCCCGACATGATGGGCGACGAGCCGCACGATCCGCTCACCATCGGCGGGGGACAGGGTAGCCCCGGTATCGGAGAGCCCATCGGAGAGCCGGTCGATCCAGAGCCGCCCGTCGGGATTGAGCATGACCTCGACAATCATTGGGTCCTCCAGAAACCCGGCGATGGCGGGCCCGAGCGCCGTGCGCAGCATCCGCGCCCCGCGGGCCATCGCTTCCGGTTTCCGAGCTGCCTCTGCCATTCTGTCCCCGTTCCGTGAGTGGTCGCCGACGGGCGGCCCTGGATCGGGTCCATCAAGAAAACCGGAAACGGGCCGCGCTCAACAGCTCTTCAAGGGGCGTAGGGCTCTGGCGCGCAAAGACAGGGAAATGGGTGGAAGTCCATCTTAGCTGCACCGCACGGCCCACCTTGCCTTTTGGCACAAAATGTATATATTGATGCCAAAGGAGAATGCCATGCAGTTCGCTACGGTCCAGCCTGTCCTCGCCCGCACCGATCTTCCCGTCATCACCGACGAGGAGGCGGCGGCGCTGGCACGCACAACGGTCAACCTGTTCCGGGCCTGGGAGCTGACGGATGCGGAAGCCCGCACGTTGCTGGGCGACATGGCACAACGCACCTGGGCGCGGTGGAAGACCGGCGATATCGGCCGGATCGACCGCGACTTGCGCGCGCGGATGGCAATCCTGATGGGGATTCACAAGGCGCTGCGCTATCTCTTCACCGACCCTGCCCGGGGCTATGCCTGGATCCGCAAACCGAACGCCGCCTTCGCGGGCCGGAGTGCGCTGGACGTCATGCTCCGGGGCGAGATCACCGACCTGATCGACCTGCGCGCCTATCTCGATGCCGAACGGGGTGCCTGGTGAATGTGCCTGTCCGCCGCGTGACATGGTCGCGCACGGTTCGCATTATCCGCTCGATCCACCCGCCCATCAACCTCTTCGAGGACATCGCCGATCCGGCCGACTGGGAAGCGCTGGCCTCGGCCGAGGCCAAGTTCAACCCGCGCATCCGCGAGAGCATCGGCGATCTCTCCAAGGTCCCGGTGGCCCGCCGCGTGACCGGCCCCGGCGCAAGCTGGGTCATGGCGCCCTTCGTGCATTGCTCGCCGCTCAGGCCCGGGCGGTTCTCGGATGGCAGCTTCGGCCTCTACTACGCGGGCGACCGCACCGAGGTGGCGATTGCCGAGACCATCCACCACCACGCCCGCTTCATGCGCGCCACGGAAGAGGCTCCTGGCTGGACCTCGCAGTTCCGCGAGCTGATCGGATCGATCGACACCGATCTCGACGACGTCACGGGCCACGCCGATTTGCTGGACCCCGACGACTACCGCCCCTCGCAACTCTTCGGGGCCGAGCGCCGTGCGGCTGGCTCGAACGGCATTACCTGGCCCAGCATGCGCTTTCCCGAGGGCCAGTGCATCGCCATCTTCTGGCCCGACGTTGTCCCGATCCCGACCCAAGGGGCCCATTTTGCGTATCACTGGAACGGCACGGCAGTCGATTACGTGAAGCGGCTGGATAATGGGGAGGTGTTGCGAGTCTTGTGACGTTGGAAACCGAAGTCCGATGGGATGACCGTTCGACGCATACCGGACCTACCAGAAATCCGGCGAAGGCCAAGACCTTGCGCAGAATTGGGTCCCCCCGCGCAAGCCCCTATGTTTTCTGAGTTCAGCAGAAATCTTTGTTGGCCTATTACTTAGCCGCCGTATCCTTTTTCGAACACTTCGCTGCGGTGCCATTCCAAGCGGGCACGGTGCTTGTCTGTCAGGCGAATTGGCGCCTGCCATCTCAATTCGGTAGCAGCCGTTTCACTCAGCTGAGTTGAAAACTGCGGGTGGCCGCCGTCATCGAACGTAACGAGGCCGCGGTCGAACGCGGCATCCCAGAGCGCCGACAGAAGCAAGCCGTTGTGCACGTCCAGTCGATCCTCGTCGCTCTCGCAATCCTTCCACGGCTTGATGTGGGAGGCACGCAGCAAGGCGTGGTCGGAAATGCCCGTCAGCGGGCAACAGCCCTGCCAATAGGTGATCAGACGGTCTCGGAATATGTCCTGTCCAACACGCTGTACCACTAGACGCTCGGCCTCGGTCGTCCTGGGCATCTCACTCGTCCGATGCAGGAACTCTTGGAGCGGAGCGTCGGGGAGACTGACGGCAAGTTCGTAAAGGCGAGGCATGATAGCGTAGAGCGAAGTTAGCGATGCGAACCGAAAGCGGGCCAGTCCAGGCCCAACGGAGTCAGACATCTCGAGACCGATTTCTCCCAACACACCGGCATGGTCGATCGCGAGCAGCCAATTACCGTTCTCCTCTGCCGCCAGCCAGATCGAACCTTGCGCTGTGGTCGAGCTGTATCGCCGCCAGCCTTCAGTTTCGCCATGAGTCCGGCGAAATCCGTTCTGGAACGCGATCTTGTCGCACTCCTGCCGAATAACGAAAGACTGGGGCGCTTCGATCATGACTTCTCGTTCCACAGCTTGTGCGATGCAATCCCCATGGCAGTTTCAACCGCATTGGCGGCCCGCGTCACAGCATACAGATTCAGGTCCTCAAACGCGCCTTTGTAATTCGCGAGGTAGCTCTCGCTCCTTGGCTTTAACCCATTTCGCATGGCAACAAGGTAAGCAACCATCTCGGCCTCCACTTCCATCAAGGCATGCGGTGTATCCCGCCGATCAGGGACCCGTCGTCCGGCATCAGACCCGAGGTGTCCGAGATAGAGGTGTGCCAGCTCGTGCGCCACGGTTACAAAGCGCGTCGGCGCGGCGTGGTTTCGATTGTAGGCGAGTTGATAAACGTTCTTGCCGGTCTTGGCCTTGGATTCAGCCAGAAGACGTATCCAACCTGCCTGTCCATCGCCGGAATCCAAGACGACGAGATCGATCCGCTCCTTGGCGACTGCGCGCATGAACTCGGAAAACCGGTTGTCACTCAGGTCTCCAAAAGTCGGGAACGCGAACGCATCAACTGGCACATCGCGGCCTTCCGTATCGAGAATATCGAAGACGAAATCGACCGGACCTTTGGTGCGCAAGACCAGCAAGGGGCGCGTGCCCTTCTTCGGGACACGCCCAAAGCGATGCCACCAGTCATGCGCAGTCGCGGCATGGGTCAGGCCCGGCTTCTGGATGTGGAGCAGCATCGCATTGAACGGGGCGAACTCTCGCAAGTTGATCGTAAAGGTGAACAGCGCCTCGATTGCCTCGCTCGTGTCATAAAGCTTTGTTGCGGCGATCAGCTGGTCGATGAGTGCTTGTTCTGCCGGGGCTTTTTCCTGAGGCTTGGGTGTGAACAGGTCTTTCTGAAAAGGTGCAAAAACCGGGTTCGGCGTTGGTTCCAAACCAGCCAGATAGGGCCCCTTGGGAAAGGGCTCGATCGTCCCGTTCTGGACCTCTTCCACAAACAACTCGATATACGGCCTGATATCCTCGGCATCATCCCGAGTGTATGAGGCGTCTTTCAATTGATGGATGATGGCGTGCATCATGGCGGTGCGATCTGCGCCGGGCTCTGTGCGGGTCTTCAGAGCATCAAGGAAGATCGGCTTGAACTTGGCGTAGGTTTGCGGATGGATCACTGGCATCGGTACATCTCACCAATAGCGCCGTGGGGGGTGGCGCTGAAACAACCCGGCCAGTTCTCGGTACTCGACCTGAAACCACGTCCGATCCGCTTCCCAATCCGCGACGGCAAATCTCTGGTTGCTGCGACCGCTCCGCATATCGGCAAGCATTTTCAGATGCTTCTCGATTGATCGGAACCGCTGGTATGTCGCGGGTGCGCCCCATCCCTGGTATTTTGGGTCAAGGTCAGACGGGATCTCGATCCGAAAACAGACGCCCAGCCGCCTTTGCCTTTCACGGCTGGGAAGGCCACGTGTTTTTCCGACCCTGTATCCGACATAGGCCAAGGGAGAGCGATCTTCGCCGACGAAGGAGCCGTCCAGAAAGGAGCGCATATCCCGTTTGATGTCCGGGGGGATGGGCCGCTCGACCAGTGCATCATGTTCCTTCTGCGCCCTGTCGCGTTCGGCCTGTTCTCGGGCGTCGGCCTCGGCTTTCTTGCGACGGGCGTCTTCCTTTCGGCGCTCATCTTCCGCTTGGACGCGGTGCAGGACTCCCGACACCCATGGCAATTTGCCGAACCACCAGAACCTGCCCATCCACAGGAACAAAGCATCCCGTTGCCACAAGATCCACTTTGGGCCGTGCTCCGTCAGGTTTGAAATCAACCACCACAACAGGATCAGCACTGCGATGACGAGCAAGGCCGGGAAGATCATGAACATCGCCACGACAATCCCGATCCACAGCGCGATCTTGAGGTATGGGTGCATCCCCTACATCCCCATCGCCGTAAATTCGCCGTTGGCTTCCATGCGGTCCCAGGCTTCGAGGACGAGGCGGCGGGTGCGGTATTCGCCGTGTTGGCGGATTTCCTTTTCCTTGAGGACACGGAAGGTTTCCGAGGGGTAGTCGGGGCCCTTCACGTCGGCGGGGTCGAGGATGTAGCGCAGCTCGTCGCGGGTCAGGCCGTAGGCGCGGGCGTAGAAGGCGTCGAGATCGGCGCGCAGGTCGGCGCGGCGGTCCTCGTCCCAGACGAAGGGCGGCCCGTCATGGCCCAGATCGCGGGCGAACGGGGCGATGCTGTGCGAGGTGTAGGTAAGTTCCAGCACCTTCGGGGTGATGAAGGCGAGGCGGGGTTCGGTGTAGAAGTCGGGCGCAATTGTCGGTAACTGCTTAACAATATTATATTTGAGATGTACATAAGCAATCTTTTGTCTTGTCGCGTAATCGAAGGCGAGAGACGCCCAATTCGCATAGAGACAAGCAAGTTGTTGTGGTGGTTGCTCTGTAAAAGCCAGCAAGAATGTATCGCCGGTTCCGCATTTTGGAATAATGCATGGAACCATCGTTCGCTCAGCAATGGCAGTTGTTACGTCCCGCCAGCCGAAAATGTAATTCTTTCCACGAAGGCGATCAGAGAGCCTTCTGGCAACTTCATCAGAAGGAACCCAATAGAATGGGTCAGTTTCGAAGGAAATGTTTTGATGTTCTGCTTCCGTAGTGGGCGGTAGCACTCGGCTTCCTCGTTCGTCGCCGCGTGAATGATATGAAGATGCGCGATGGTCAAAGTGCCAAACCAACTTCGCTTCATAAAGCGGAACGTATCGTGTTTGTCGCGGGGCCGCCCCACTCAAAGGTAAGCTGCCAGCTCCTGAACTCTCAACGGAGAGGGCCCCTTGAGAAGGTCTTACTCCCCCCTGAATCCAATCCATGCCAGAGCGATCAAAGCCATCTGCCGCCAATTGCGAGGCAGTGCGAAAGAACTTCGAGTCCGTCGACATGTCGAAGGGGCGTGCAAAGCTGACACTCCACGGATTGCCTTTGGAATCATTTGAATCATCGACAAGGACCGGGGCGCGACGGTAAATTTTTGCTGTCAATTCTGCGTCCCAGCGAGATCGGAACACCGGTGCAGTTCGAGTGTTGGGGTTAATTGCAGAAATCTCTTCGGGAGACAGCGAGAAGTTTCGCTCCGGGTCGGCAATCTCGCTAGCATCGGTCAAGAAGAATGAAAAGCCTGCCTCCCGCACATCTCGGCCCAAAGTAAGTAAGCAGAATTTGAAACTGCGATGAAC
This sequence comes from Sulfitobacter sp. 1A12779, assembly GCF_043557315.1. NCBI lineage: Bacteria > Pseudomonadati > Pseudomonadota > Alphaproteobacteria > Rhodobacterales > Roseobacteraceae > Sulfitobacter > Sulfitobacter sp. 1A12779. Next base: position 4,817 of record NZ_JBIFFU010000020.1, on the reverse strand, counting down.
CGCCGAAAAGATCGGGCTTCGATTCTCGAAGTCAATGAGCCGCGCCAGTCGGTGTTTCTCAACCAAATGTGCAAAGAATGGGGCCGTTGTGATGTCAGTGGAGATACCAGTGGGGACAATCACACCCGCTCGCTGGTGCGCGAGGTCCGCGAACAACTCCGCAAAGAGCGCATAGGTGTTAACGTCGCCTCGTCCTGTCAGAGCAAAGCGTCCGCCATCTTCACCTGACACACGGACAAATTCGCTTGTTGCCTCAGCTTCGCGTTTGGCGGATGTGAATGCCTCAAGCAATGCTCGGTCAGCGCTGCCTTCGATTGCCGTCGCCAAGGCTTTGATCAGCTTGTTGCGCGCCGCTTTGTTAGGCGCACCGGCGATCTCCGGTGAACGGGTTGCAAAGAACTCCTGCTCTTGCAGCTTGATCCGCTCCCATGGCGGATTGCCCAGCACGATGTCGAACCCACCGCGCTGCATCACATCAGGAAATTCCAGCGGCCAGTGGAACGCACGGGCACGGCGCGCGGCCTTTGGCGCATCCACCATCGCCTGCCGCATCTTGCCCTGATTGAGGGCCATCCACAGTTCCTCGGTCGTCGGCACGGTGCGGGCTGAGGGGCCAGCGGGCGCGCCGCCCACCTTGGGCAACAGGAAGGCCGCGACATAGAGGTTCGCCGCCGCCGTCGCCCGCACAAATCCCTGCTTCTTGCGCAGTTCCTTGAAGCGTTTGGCCTTGGCCCCGATCTGCTCCACCGTATCCTCGGGCAGATCGCGGAAACCCGAGAAATCCAGCGCCATCGGCTTCATCTCGGGCATGGCGACCTGGCCGGTGCCGAAATCGAACCCGCCCTGACCGCCCTTGGCGTCGCGATTGGCCTTCAGGTAGTATTTGGCCGTATCCTTGTCGTCGCCGGTCAGCGGCTTGTAGGCGGCATCGGGGATGCCATCCTCCAGAACCTTCAGGTCGAACACCCCCAGCAACGCATCGCCGCAGCGGATCTGCGCGTCGAAGAAGCCGAGCGGAAGGCCGGGGTCCACCGTCTCGATCCACAGCGCGACCTTGGTCAGCTCCACCGCCATCGGGTTGCGGTCCACCCCGTGCAGGCAGGAGCGCGCGACATCGCGCAGGGCGTGGCGGAAGTCGGATAGCGCGGGCGTGCCCTCGGCCCTATGCCGGGCAAGGCGCGTGGCGATGCGGCGAGCGGCGGCCAGCAGGAAGTGGCCCGAGCCGCAGGCAGGGTCGATCACGGTCAGCTTGAGCAGCTTGTCCGGTTCGGTCTTGTCCAGCACCGGGTCGAGCGCTGTGTCGAGAAGCGCCTGAACGAGGCTGTCGGGCGTGTAGTAGGAGCCGGTGGTCTTGCGCTGGTTGCCCTTCTGCTCGGCGGCTTCGGAAGCGAAGACGAGCGTCTTGCCATCGTCGCCCAGCTGGGGCTGCAGTTCGAGGAGGGATTCATAGACGGACCCCAGCTCCTCGGTCTCCATCGCGCGCCAGTTGACGGGGACCATGCCGGTTTTGTCCGAGAGCCAGGAGAGGCGGTAGAGCGCTTCCATGAAGGCCTTGTTTCGCAGTCGGGCGGTCTCCAAGTGGGGCAGACGGTCGTCGGCAAAGAGGCCGCCGAGCGCCGGGAGGGCGAGTGCTGGCTGACCATGGGCGAGCGCGTTGAAGACGATCTTGACGCCTTCGTAACGGTCGTGGTGCTTGTCCCAGGTCGCGGCGCGGTAGCATTGCTTGCGCAGGGCCGCGAGAGAGTAACCTTGGGCGTAAAGTGAGCGCGCGTCGGTCTTGGCGTTGCTGGGGTGCAGCAGGTTCCGATCCTCGGCCACCATGAGGAAGATCAAGCGGTAGACGAGGCGCAGGAGCTCGTTGAACCACTCGGTGAGGTTCACTTCACCAGATTTCAGTTTTGTCGAAAGGTCGGGGTTGGCTTCGAGGAAACCGGAGCCGAGCACCTTGAGCGCGATCTGGACCTGGTCGGCAAGGCGATCCCGGGCAACCTCACCTTCCTTTGAGCCGGTCTCTCGCCACCGCTCGAGCGGGCAGTCCGTGGCGGGAGCACCTTCGTTGCCGAAACGGGACCGGTGGATCAGCAGCCAGAGGACCGCGAAGGAGGCGATGTCCTCGTTCGAGAAGATCTGGGCAAGGTCAGCTTCGATATAAGCCGGGCGTGTCAGCGAGGCGTTGTCACGCATGAGGCGCAAATGGGTGCCGTTGGTGACAATTCCCCAAAGCGCCTCGTCCTTGTCATTGAGGTAGTCCTGAAGGGCGAACGCCGGGGAGCGCGACCGGTCGATTGACAAGGTCGGACTGCGACGGTCAAGCGTCTCGGACGTGGGCACCACGACGAACGGAACGCGCCCACTTGCGATCAATGCGATGGGTGCCTCAGCAGCCGCCAGATCATCGTAACCGAAGGTTTCCTTGAAGAGGCCAGAAACAAAGCGACGTGTGGCATCCTGAGTTGGTGTCTCGATCTTGGCGAATGCATCAAAATGAGACTGCCCGACGCGGAAAGCCGTCGAGATTTCTTCGCGGATCGTCAGGCCCTTTCGAACGGAATAGTCCTCCGGGGCCTGTTCCGGCGCGGCCCGCTGATCGATCTTTGCAATCATGGCGGGTGCGATGAGATTGCCCTCGAGGCTAAGCGAGGGCCATGCCGACATATCGGTAATGGGCTTGCGGGCCATGCTTAAACCTCTCCCGGCATCAGGACGAACATTCCAATGACGTCAGGTGGAAGCACAGCCTCCACGCTGACACGCGAGGCCGATCCAGCCGCAGCACGCAGTCGTGCATGATCTTCGACGAGCTCCTCCGCCCGCTTTTTCACGAATGCCGCCAGCGGTCCTTCAATGAGCGTGGGCAACTCCGACTTTGCGTTGTTCACCAGCCGGTCTCGCGCAATTTGCGCAAGATCAGCAGTTGCTGGCGTGTTAAGCATTTCACGTGCGGTGTCTGCGATCGCTACAATGCTGTTCCCTTGAAGGGCAACCAGTGCGGCCTCTTCCGCGAGTAGCAGTCTTTCCTTGCGAGAATGGATGGTGAGCTTGTAGCGGATACGTAGAAGCACGAGACGGGTCATTGCTGAGACTGCCGGTGTAGGCCAAGCGCCAACGCGCCCGATACCGAGATCTGGTAGGGCTTCGTGGTCCAGGGAAGCCTCCACAAGGCTTTCTGCCAGAGCGGCTGTCAGAGGATGGGTGCGCGTCAATAGAGACGTGCCCGAAGGCGCGGGTTCCGCAGTGGCAAGCTTAACGGATTTCTCGACTCCTCTTTGCCCCAGCTTTTCTCTCAGGCTCTCCTGCAGTGCATGAACATGCGCAATGTAGAGTGACCGCTTCTTCTCTAGAGGCACGCCAAAGCGAGACATTGCGCGTTCGACAAACTGCCGCGCATCATCCGGCGAACCGAGCAGGTCTTTGACCTTGTTCCATTCCGGTGCAACCTCGGCCGGTTTCATTGCATTCTGTGCAAAGCGCGCACGGGATTTCTTCTCGTTCTCGCTTGCATCACGCCAACGGGCATCCATCGCGTGCGTGCCGTCGTCCAGACGCAAGTCAAGTGTCAGCTGTTTATGACCACCGCGACGAAGCATCATCGCGGCCATGAGTGCATCGGTGACGGGGCCGCGTTCATCGGGCAGCGGAACGGTTACACCTGTTGCTTTCCGGATTTCCTCCGCTTTGCGTAAGATGACGTCGAGGACGGCGCCATCGATAGCGCTGTCTGGCGAAAACATCATGATGGATCGAACCAGTTCGGCGGGTTGACCAAAACGGTCCACCCGGCCCTCGCGTTGTTGGTGTCGGGTCGGGTTCCACGAGAGGTCGTAGTGCACGACAGTGTCAAAAAGCTGCTGAAGGTTAATCCCTTCAGACAGGCAATCCGTCGCGACCAAGATCCGCTGAGTATCCTTTTCGCCATCTTCAATCGTCATCTCCGAAACACGATCTCGTCTCTCGTCCGGCGTGAGTTCACCGGTGACGGCCTCAATGGTCAGTTTTGGAAAAGCCTTTCGGAGGCCTTCCTTCACGTGTTCCGCCGTTGCCAGGTATCGACAAAACACGACCGGATTGGCTCCTGCTTTGATCAGCGGCTTCAGCGCACTGACAAGCGCGTCAAGTTTGGGATCTTTTGCGACCGAAAGACTGGACGCTTGATCCAGGAGACCTTGGAGTGCCGGATCGTTCGCAAAGATTGTATTGGGCTCGACATCAACAGCGTCTTCGTCGTCGCCATCTTCGTCGTAGATTTGTGGCTCCAAACGCTCGGCTTCGTTCGAGGCACGATTTCTAAGAGCGCTTAGCGCCGCCGCTGGAGAAGAGCCCACGCATCGCATCAAGGCGAGGGTGCCCCAGAAAGCGAGCCGCTGATCCTTCTTCTGATCACCGGCTTTCGAGACGACTTCAAGGCAGTAGTCGATGGCGGACTCTTGAAAGGCCAAATGGTCGGCTGAAAGACGATAAGGGAACTCGGTTGTTTCGTGCTTCGGGAAAGAGCGATCTTCGTCCCAGTCCCCTTCGATGAGATCGACCCGGCGCCGCTGAACCAAGTGCCGCGCCAAGCGCTCGCGGTAACGCGCATTGTCGAAGTCTACTGAGGCGAACTCTTGATCAATCAGCGAGAGCAAGCGCGCGAACGCTTCTTCGTCTCCGGAGTGCGGTGTGGCCGTGAGCATGACTATCCTGCGTTCTGGATCCTTTGCTAACCCCTGGAGCAAGTCGAAGCGTTGCTGCTTCCCTTTATGTTGTTGATTGTCACTGAGAACTGACCCGGTAGCCCCATAAATTGTCACTGAGAATTGACCCATGTGAACACACTTCCC